>WFMT01000226.1 GCA_015488975.1 Campylobacteraceae bacterium
AAAATTCACAAGTTTTATCGGCTTTATGATTTCTCGCATTTGTCTTATCTGCCTTAAATCTTTGATACTCTTTTGTTACTAAATCATACTTGCCATATTTTTGCATAATATTTCTTATATCTTCTTGTTTCATCAAGCCTTCGTTATTGTAGCTTAAAAAGATATATCTAAACTCAGCATTTTTTATCAAATCTGCAAAACTGTTTTTTACTTCATTTTTTTTGCAATAGTTTGAGCAAACATATTCTCTAAGACCGCTTTTTCCTCACGGTTTATTCCACCCCAAAAGTCAAGACAATTTTCAATTTTTTTTAATTCCTTTGTAATTTCTTTCACTCTATGCTACCTTATGTAACATATTATACTCATAATTGGTTACATTTTGTTCTTTCATTGTAACTTTTAAAATCTCTTCTTTTATCCAAGAAGAGAGTTTTAGTTTTGAGCCGATGTAATTCATCTTTTTTTATTTTATTCCTGCTTCTATTAGATGATGTATGTGCAGTACCCCTTTGATTTTTTTGTCTTTGTCTGTTATGGCAAGTATTTGTATCTTGTGCTGTTCTACTATCTTTAAAGCGTCACTTGCAAGAATATTTTTATCGTCTATTATTTTTGGGTTTTTACCGGCATAACCTAAAGCTGGATGATTAAGTGAAAAGCCTTCACTTAAGAGTGCTCTTCTTACATCGCCATCGCTCAAGATAGCCTTTAATGCACCTGTTCTATCTGTTATCAGCACATTTCCGAGCCTGCCTTCGCTCATAGTAGCTATAGCCTCTTTCATAGGTGTAGTCTCATCACATATTGGAAGTTCACTTGTTTGCATGATATCTTTAACCTTTACAAAAAGTTTTTTACCTAAACTTCCTCCTGGATGGAATGAAGCAAAATCCTCTTTTTTAAATCCTCTTTTTTTCATTAGACAAACCCCAAGAGCATCGCCAAGAGCAAGAGTAAGAGTGGTAGAGCTTGTAGGGGCAGTATTGAGAGGACATGCTTCTTTGCTTACATCAATAGATAAAAATACATCGGCATATCTGCCAAGAGTGGAGTTTTTACTCCTTGCCATAGCCACAAGCGGTATATCAAATCTTTTTATATGAGGAAGAAGCTTGATAAGCTCTTCGCTCTCCCCGCTGAAGCTGATAGCCAAAACCCCATCATCTTTTCCTATCATGCCAAGATCACCATGCATCGCTTCGGTGGGATGTATAAAAAAGCTGCTAGTTCCTGTACTTGCAAGCGTAGCAGCTATCTTTGCCGCTATAAGTCCTGATTTGCCAACTCCTGTGATTATGAGTTTTCCTTTTAATTTGCTTATCATTTCTATAGCTTTTTCTATCTCTTTGCCCAGCTTTTTAGACGCACTTAAAAGTTCATTGGCTTCTATCTCTAAAACTTCTTTGGCAATTTGTTTGAAATCCATCCTCATCCTTTTATCTTCATTTTTTTACAGTATAAATATCGTAGGCACGACTGTCGGGTATTTTTTCATTTTTCTAAATACATGTTTTCTTACCGCTTGTCTTAAACTGTTTTCAACAGCTTTTTGGTTTTGTAAAACTTCTTTTTTAGAGTTTATAAGTAGTTGGTCGAGTATATCTTCAACATCTTTTGCGAAGCTTTTCATCTCTTTGTCTGGAACTATACCATAACTTAAAACTTTTGGTTTTCCTATTAGTTTATTGGTACTTTTGTCTATCTGAGCAATTACAGAGATGATGCCGGCTTCTGCTAATTTTTGTCTATCTATGACTACATCATTTTCAATTTGTTTATTTATTTGGTTGTCAATATAAACTTTACCGGTTTTTACCGAACCCACTTTCTTAAGATATTTTTGGGTTACTTCTACTTGGTCTCCATCGCTCATAAGAAAGATATTTGTTTCTGGAATTCCACACTTTAAAGCTGTCTGTTTGTGTCTGTGTATATGGTTGAATTCACCGTGTACAGGCATAAAAAACTTAGGCTTTACCAATCTTAACATAAGTTTTTGTTCTTCTTGTGCAGCATGACCGCTTACATGGATTTCACTAAAGTCTTGATATGCTACATCAGCACCAGATTTAAACAGATAGTTTAGCACCTTGGATACACTTGCTTCATTGCCTGGTATTGCTTTGGCTGAGATTATTATCTGATCTGTCGGTTTTATCTTTATATGTCTGTGCTGATCTGTCGCCATCCTAAAAAGGGCGCTCATGCTCTCTCCTTGAGAGCCAGTTGTAACTATAAGTACATCTTTGTCGTTATATTTATTTACCTCATGGGCATCTATAAAGATTTTATTGTCCAGTTCGATATATCCAAGCTCCATTGCCATATTTAAGTTCTTTTCCATACTTCTTCCTATGACTGCTACTTTTCTTCCATGCTTAATGCCATGAGATATAGCTTGATAAACTCTGTGGATATTGGAAGAGAAAGTTGACATGATAACTCTTCCTTTTGCTTTGGAGAAAATCGTATCAAAAGTAGGTCCTACTGAGCTTTCACTTTTTGTAATTCCAGGTTTATATGAGTTTGTGCTGTCGCTTAAAAGACATAAAACGCCCTTATCTCCATAATATGCAAATCTGTGCAAATCAGTAGGAAGTCCGTCTATTGGAGTATGATCTATCTTGAAATCCCCTGTATGGATGATAGTTCCCGCTTTTGTGGTTATAGCAAGTGATGAAGCATCTATGATGGAGTGAGTTATGTGCATCCATTCTACTTCAAAGTCACCTATTTTGTAAACTTTTCTCTTTTGAATTGGATGAAACAGTTTTTTCGCCTGCATTAGCTTATGTTCGTCAAACTTGTTAGCTATCATACCAAGAGGAAGTGGCGATGCGTAGATAGGAAACTTTAAGTCATTATTTTTAAAAAGATAAGGCAACGCCCCTATATGATCTTCGTGAGCATGAGTTATGAGTATCCCTTTTATCTTGTTTCTTATCTTTCTCAGATATGAAAAATCAGGTACGAGTATATCAACTCCATGCATTTCATCATCTGGAAAACTCATCCCGACATCTATGATAACTGCACTGGTGTTTGTTTCCATTACCATCATATTTCCACCGATTTCTCCAAGTCCTCCAAGAGGAGTTATTTTAACCCTCTCATTACTTGATGGTGCTTTAAAATTCATGGGATATACTCTTTGCTGTTGTATTTGTTTATTGCTTTGTATACTTTTTTCTAACTCTTTATACCAAGTTTCATTTTTTTGGGCAGCCGGTCTTGTTTTGCCAAAACTATGTGTTCTTTGCTTGAAATTTTTTCTTTTATTATTTTGGCTTGTTGTCTGTTGTTTGCGTACAGTTTCTTCTGTTTTTTTTCGTTCATCTTCTACCTTTTTAAAAATTTTAAGATATTTGGTCGGAGATAGTTGATGAGGTCTTGTGTTTAATTCAATACCAAATGTATCAAAGCAGGAAGTTATTATATCTTTATCATAAGAAAGTAGGTTTTTTCTAAGTGTTTTTCTTGGTGCTAAAAAACATGTTCTTAGATATCTTTCAAAGCGAAGTAATTCATTGTCATTTTGAAAGACTCCACTTCTTCCTACAAGTTCTTTCTTCTTTTCAATTTTTAAAAAAGAAGAAGTTACTTTTGGAGAAGGGGTAAAATGCTCAGGTGAAATATCAAATAATATATCACTTTTCCCCACTAATCCTGTGATAATTGATATAGCGCCAAAATTCCTATTGTTATAGGTGGCACAAAATTTTTCTGCGACTTCTTTTTGAATCATCGCCAAAATATTTACACAATTATCATCTTTTAATAATTTTAATATAATCCTCGTTGCAATATAATATGGTAAATTTGCTATTAAATTATATTTATATTCAAGCAAATTTTTATTTTCCCAATATTGTAATACATCTTTACATTTTAAATCCAGTTGACCTTTTTTTATAAAAGAGTCAAAATTAGATTTTAAAATTTGACACAAATCATCATCTATCTCAAAAGCTACAACTTTTTTATGCTGTAAAAGCTTTTTTGTCAAATCACCTAATCCAGGTCCAATTTCTACGACTTTTAAGTCATCTTTGGGCATCGATTGGATGATCTTATTAAGAATAACATCGTCATTTAAAAAGTTTTGTCCAAATTTTTTCTTCGCTTTTATCAAATCCTCACCTTAAAAAAGACATAATACCATAAAAATATTTAAATATTGCTATTTGGAAAATTTTAGTGCTATAATAACACTTTAAAAACAAGGAGTTGACATGAAAATATTAAAAATAATAACAATCGCGTTAGTGCTTGTATTTGCAGGATGTGCACAACCTGGCGTTGAAGAAGTCGGACCAAATTCAACAAACTATGTTTTGCACTATGAAAGTGGTGTAATTGTATCTATAAAGCCAGTAGCTATAAAAGATAACGGAACTGGAACATTTCTAGGAGGACTTATAGGTGCAGTACTTGGCTCAACGATGGGAAGAGGAAGAGGCTCAGTCTTAACAACATTAGGCGGAGGATTAGTCGGTGCTTATGTCGGAAATCAAATAGGAAAAGCAAATGCACAAGAACTTACGATACAATTAGATAAAAATGGTGAAGATGTTGTAGCAGTAACAAAAGGTCTGAAACATTATATAGGCGAACATATCCGTATAGTAAAAAGAAATTCAAAGATAGTAAGTGTAGAAGCTTATAATTAAAATAATTTTGATATAATTGCAAGATTAACTGACCTTACGCACTTTTTTCTCGAAAAGTCTTACTTTTCGCAAGCTTCAAGGGGATGGCAAGGACTTTAGTCCCTGCCATTATAACGAGCTTTTGCTCATTATAATGCATAAGAGGTCAGAGATTAAAAAATTTGGAGTCTCAAAGTGAATAAAATTTTATCATCAATTCTAATTGTATCGTTTTTTACATGTCTTGCTTTTGCAAAAACCCAGCCGTTGATAAAAGCGGCAAAAACAGGTAATTCTGCGGAAGTAGCCAAGCTTCTAAAAAGCGGGGTTAATAAAAATCTAAAAGACAAAAACGGACTCAGTGCGCTTGATTGGGCTATTAAGAATGATTATGGTGATGTAGCCCAGATGCTTTATAGTAATAAAAAAAATAAATATATTTTTCTATCACCAAAGAACAAAGCTCCTATTTATATGCTATTGGATAAAAAAGGATTTACAGTAAGAAATAAAATGCTAAATAAAAAAGTTATATTATTTGGAGCGGTTAGCTTATACTCTTTTGAAAGAACTGCTGAAGCTTTTGATAAATTTTTGAAAAAAAGTAAAATTAAACCAAAAAACTTTATTTTTTTAGCAATGATTACCAAAAAGAGTGATTATAAGAAATATCTTAAAGTACACTCCAAACTCATGAAATACACAAAATTTGTATATTTAAATTACAGCTTTTATGAATTGCTTGCAAAAACTGTTAAATATACAGGTACTCCACTGTTTTTGCTAAGAGATGACAAGGGTAATGTACTTGATGGATGGGTCGGCTGGACAATCTTTGCAAACAGTAAAAATTTTGCCAGATTGGTAAAATAATTCTTTATTGGCAAAGTTTGTAAAATTCATCAGGGAATTTTTTTATATGGCTAACTAAAACTGTCGCTACTGCCGGGGCAAATACGCATATAGTTTTTCCGTTTAGTAAGGTTGTTACATCCATTATGGTATCCATATCTTTTTTAGTGCCTTCTCCTGAGAGAATTTTTTGAAGAAGCCTGTCGCTCCAGCCTACTCCTTCTCTACAAGGCGTAC
>WFMT01000227.1 GCA_015488975.1 Campylobacteraceae bacterium
CTGCAATCGCAGCCAAACTTAGCTTAGCTAATTTCATATATATCTCCTTGTAAAATTGTTTTCGCAAGTATTATACTAAAATCAAACACAAATTACAATTAAATTAAGCTTAAAAAATGGGTTTTGTGCCATTTAATTGTTAATTTTTATTAATAAATGAGAAAAACGGGAGAAATAACGGAGAAAATAATGGGGTCAGGTGATAGTAATAGTAGTAAAAGAGGTTTTAGACTTTAGGCTCTAAGTTTTTAATTTTTTCAACCTCTCTAACTCTATCACATCAAATCTATCTTTTTTTCTATTTGATGCCTTTTTATTTTTTATAATATCTTCAATATTGAGTGTATATGCTTTTAACTGTTCAAATGATACAGTTTCTTTGTTTTGCCAAGCTTGTTCAAATGTCAGACCGTCTACATCTGTAAGTATATCTATCCTGTTTGGTTCTATGCCTATTTGAATAACACTGTTTGGTGATAGAAAATCATCTAAAGCTATGGTAAATGGTATGCCAAACTCTTCCAATGCTTTTTTGATATTTATGGCATTTTCTTGTGATTTGTCAACCCAAATATCTATATCATAAGTGCTTCTTGAATATCCGACTTTTGACATAGCATAAGCTCCGGCTATTAGGTATCTTACACTATATTTGTTAAAAAGTGTTATGATGTCTTCGTAGTCTTGAGTTAGATACATTTGGCTTAGTCTGCTCTTATGACTTTATATAAAGATTTATCAACATGTCTTGGAGCTTGAGAGCCGGTTTTTCTATACCACTCCTCTTTTGATAGCTTTGATAGTAGTTCCCAAGAGGCCTTATCATCTAAATGTAGATGAAAGCTATGATGAGAACTTGAGTGCAAATCAATCTTATTGTATGTAATATACTGTTTTCTCTTTCTTGCTCTTTCTTTCATGTTATGATTATACATTAAAATAGATAAAAAAGCAATCTAAATTATTTGTATTTTAGGGTCAGGTGATAGTAATAGTACAAACAATCTTGCTCTTGGCATCGCATTAATTAAAAGAGGAAGATGCTTCCAACTTCGTTGGAAAAACCGCAAATCTACCTCGCTTCGTTCGCTACGATTTGCTTTAAGAGACCACTGCACAGTAGTAAACCCCAATCTACGGCACTATAAAATATCATAAATTGAAAAATTTACTCTCAACTTAGCTTTTGCTAAGCTTTCAAGTAAATTTTTCAATTTCTAATATCTTCTTTCACCATATCTTAGGACTTGCTACTGTGCAGTGGTCTCTTCAAGGTTCCGGGCTTTTTTCGTGTTCGTCACTAAAACCTTGCTTTAGGGCTTACACATGAAAAAAGTCGTAAAATCCTAAAAACGATAAGCAGTTGTCGTTTTTTTACGGATTTTACCCATACATCATATTTGGTAGCCATAATGAGACTATGGGGACATAGGTTACTAAAAGCAGGCCTGCTAAAAGGGTTAGAGTCCATGGCAAGGTGTAAACAACTACATCTTTTATGTTAAAACCTGTTATTCCACTTGTTACAAATAAGTTTAAGCCCACAGGCGGCGATACCATGCCTATTTCCATGTTTACTGTTATGATGATGCCAAGGTGTATAGGGTTTACTCCGAGTGCGGTTGCGACTGGTAAAAGAAGAGGTACAAGTATCATGATGATAGCACTTGGCTCCATAAAACTTCCGGCGATTATCAATAAAATATTGACAAGAAGCAGAAACACTATTTTTCCTACATGAGCATTTATAAGGGCTTGAGTGATTTGTTGGGGTACATTTTCCAAGGCTAAAAAGTGAGCGAAAAGCATCGCATTTGCTATGACAAACATGATCATTGCCGAAGTTTTTGCTGATTCTAATATAACTGGGTAAAAGTCTTTTAGTTTAACATCTTTATATATAATCCAAGAGACAAAAAATGCCCAAACTGCTGCAACTGCGGCTGCCTCAGTCGGAGTAAATATACCTCCGTAAATTCCGCCTATGACTATGACTATGGTCATAAGAGCCCAAGAGGCATCTTTTAGCTTCATCATCCTTTCTTTAAAGGGGGCCGGTTTAGTTTTTTTGAAGCCGAGCCTTTTTGCACCTATGTAAGTTACAGCTATAAGCATGCCACCAAGGATAAATCCTGGAATAACACCTGCCATAAAAAGTTTGCCTATGGATACTTCGGCTGTAACACCATAAACTATCATTACAATAGACGGTGGTATTAAGATACCAAGACTTCCTGAAGTCGCTACTGTTCCTACTGCATATCTTTTAGGGTAGCCGGCTTCTTGGATAGCTCCAAACATGATAGAGCCTATGGCTACGACGGTTGCAGGTGAGCTTCCGCTGACCGCTGCAAATATGATACTTGCAAAGATGGCACTTATGGGCAATCCGCCTGGCAAATGCCCAATCGCACTTTTTGCAAAATCTATAATCCTTCTTGAAGCACTTCCTTTGCTTAAAAGGTTTCCTGCGAGGATAAACATCGGTATAGCCATAAGTGAGTACGCATCAATCTTTTCAAAAAGCATAGATGAAACTTCGACCGGGGATATGTGTGTGAAAAGTACAAGTGTTAAAAATGTGCTGCCTCCAAGGGCAACTGCTATAGGCATGCCTATAATCATTAAGGTAAAAAATAATCCAAAAAGTATATAAGTATGCATATTATTTTTTCCTCGATGTGTGGGTTTCGTTTTTTTCCAAGATTTCTTCCATTTTTTCTATCTTTATGGTATCCTCGCCTTCTTGCATTTTGGATATGATCATTTCAGCTTCACTTTCTCGTCTGGCAAGTTCTGCTGGAGTTTTGATAATCTCTACTAATTTTTCAAGGACTCTTATGGCTGCTGAGGCAAAAGCAACCGGGATAGCTAGATAGATTATCCACATAGGAACTGACCAACTGCTACTCATGCCAAGCCAGGTGATTTTTGGTACCACAAGATCTACTGAGACTTCTTGGAGCATTATCTCAAGGCGTAAAAATTTGTATCCATAGTAGGCAACAGCAACAAGATAGATAATAACCAAGATGTGTGAAAGTATCATGAGAAATTTCATAATAGATGCAGGAAGTCTGTCCATAAGTATGCTAACTGATATATGAGCATCTTTTTTGAAGCAATATGCTGCTCCAAAAAAGGTACTCCATATAAAAAAGTAATTTGTCAAATCACTTGCCCATACTATTGAGCCGTTAAAACCATATCTTGCGACAACATTGATAAATGCCAAAACGACCCCGGCGGCTATGCCGAAGGTCGCTATGGATTTATTTAGGCTACCGATAATTTTATCAATAAAACCAAACATATTTTTACTTAATTACTGACCAAGTTTAAGTGCTGATTCAATTAAACTTTTTCCGATTTTGTTTTTGCTATAAAATTGTGGATAAATTGTTCTTTCTATCTTTACCCATGCAGCTCTTTGAGCCGGAGTGAAATGATATATTTTCAACTTACCTGTTTGTTTTGCATAAGCTTCAATCTTTTTAAATTGTGAATTGTTGAGTTCGACTGCGTATTGTCTCTCTTTTGCTGTTGCTTCTTTCATGGCTTTTTTTACATCTTTTTTAAGTTCAGGTGTTAAAGAGTTCCAAAATGTTTTACTCATTACAACCAAATATCCAAGATATCCATGGTTACTCATGGTCATATACTTTTGAACTTCATAGAATTTTTTAGTATATATATTTGAGACAGTATTTTCTTCTGCGTCTATAACGCCTTGTTGAAGAGCTGAGTAAACTTCACTAAAAGGCATCATTTGAGGGTTTGCTCCAACTACTTTAAACTGGGCTTCAAGAACTTTAGAACTCATAATTCTAAATTTTTGCCCTTTTGCATCTTTTGGCCAAAGGATAGCTTTTTTTGATGATGTTAACTGTTTGAAACCATTATCCCAAAAATCAAGCGCAACATAACCTTTTTTTGTAACCATATTTCTTAGCTTTGCACCAACTGCACTATCTTCAACTTTGTGAACATGATTCATATCTTTAAATAAAAACGGTAAGTCAAAAAGTGCAAGCTGAGGAACAAATCTTCCAAATTTTGCAAATGAAGGACTTGCCATCTGGACTGAATTTAGGATTAAAGCTTTTAATACGGCTTTATCACCATAAAGCTGAGCATTTGGATATAACTGGACATCAATTTTCCCACCACTTAACTGCTCTAATCTTTTTGCAAAATAAGTAGCTGCCTTGCCTTTTGGCGTATTCGGACTGACAACATACGAAAACTTTAGTACATATTGGGCTGAAAATGCACTTGTCGCCATTAAACTAGCTATCATAATAGCTTTGATCGTTTTTCTCATAGTAACTCCTTGTAGATTTTCACATATTGTAATATTATTTTATGTAATTTGTATGTATATTGCAGGAAAATCTTAATTTTTTTTGTTTTTCTTAACTAAAAGTTACATTTTATATAATGTTTATTTTAATTATAAGTTTTTATAATATGAAGATATTTGGTTGCAGTGGCTATAGTCTATAGCCTACTGCATGGATATTTTGAATCAAGCCTTCTGGTAATTTTTTTCTTAAATTCTTGGCCAAAAGTCTCAAGGCATTTTGACTCATAGCATTATCATATCCCCAAACAAAAGATTCAATCTCTTTATAGCTTACAGTTCTGTCTTTTTCCATTAAAAGTTTAAGCAGTCTGTCTTCTTTTTTTGTTAATTTGTATTCATTTTGTTCATTGTCCAAGATAAGGTGTTTGTCTTCATCATATATCCAGCCATCTTTGAGTTTGTGAATTTTTCTTTTTTCTTTATGTTTTAAAAATATCTCCAATGCTCTGTTTAGCTTTGTTTCAGTCAATGGTTTTACTATATACCTTATAAGGGAAAGCTCAACCGCACTTAACATATAATCAACATCTGTGTAGGCTGAGATAACAACGATCTGAGTTGAGCTGCTTATCTTTCTTATCTCTTTTGAGAGTTCTATCCCGTCAAGCCCTGGCATTTTTACATCTGTTATGACAAGGTCTGGCATGTGTTTAAGGTATAATTCATAAGCATCATCCCCATTTTCTGCTACAAAAACTTTGCTAAACATCATTTTTAAAAGTTCAGTTATATTTTTTCTGGTTCCTGGCTCATCTTCTGCATAAAGAACAGTATAATTTTTTAAATTGGCCAATTCATCTTTCATTTTTCATCCTTTTTAAGATTTTTACATAAAATGTTATATCAATGTATGATATAATAATTTTCCATTAAAATCAATTAAAAGGGAATAAAAAGTGAAAATAATAAAAGAAAACAATATAGCTAAAGTTATTATAATCTCTTTTGCAATCATATTGCTTGCTTTAATGCTTTTGACTATATATTTTTCTATTGACAGACAATATGGTGAATTTAAAAAAGAGTTAAACAATCTAAAAAAAGAACGAATCAACAATCAAAAAATATTTTTAAAAAGAGAGATGAATTCAGTTGTGCATTTTATCAGATTTATCAATAGCGATAAACATATAAATAAAAGAAGTGCAAAGAAAATAATATTCAACTATATAAATTCTATAAGATTTGGAGAAAACAGATCAAATTATGTGTTTGTTTACAAAATATTAAATTTTAACGGAGGCAATAAATTTGCTAAAATGCTTATAAATCCAAACAGAGGCGATCTTGTGGGTAAATATATATCAGATAGCTACAAAGATGCAGACGGAAAAGAGTTTAGAAAAGAATTTTTAAAAGATATCAGAAGAAAAGGGGATTCATTTGTTACATACAGATATAAGAAACTTGGGTTAAATACAAAAACATTAAAACTTTCATACTTTAAACTATATAAAAAATATAACTGGGTTATTGCTGCTGGAGTTTATCTTGATGGTATAGAAAAATCAATAACTTTAAAGAAAAAATTACTTTTAAAAAATGTTAAAAAAGAGATAGTTCTAACGGTTCTGATATATCTGATTTTTTTTATAATAGCTTTTATATTTTCTATGTTTTTAGGTAGTAAAATTGATAAATTCTTTCAAGAGTACAAAGACAAAGTTAACAGGCAAAAAGCTCAACTTGAACATTTAAATCTAAACTTGGAAAATAGAGTTAAGTTTGAGGTCGAAAAAAATCGAGAAAAAGATCAGTTTTTAATACAAAAATCAAAATTTATTGCATTGGGTGAAATGATAAGTAATATTGCCCATCAGTGGAGACAACCGCTAAATGAGCTTTCTTCGGTCATGTTAAATATAAAAATGAGATATAGAAGGGGAGTTCTTGATGAGAAATATTTTAATGAAAAAAGTAATGATATAGACAGATTGCTTGAATTTATGTCTCAAACTATTGATGATTTTAGAAACTTTTTTAAACCTGATAAGATAAAAAAACTTTTTTATGTAAAAAAATCTTGTAAAAAAGTTGAATCCATTATGAAATCATCGCTTAAGGACAAAGGCGTGAGAGTTCAGGTGCAAATAGACAGTGATATAAAGATATTTGGATATGAAAGCGAATTTGAACAGGTGATATTGAACATTTTATCAAATGCAAAATATATCCTTATGAAAAATAAAATAAAAAAACCTTGTATCTGTATCACTTCAAAACAAGATGAAAATCACATCTTTTTATATATAAAAGATAATGGCGGAGGCATAAGCAGCAAGCCTGTTGAGAAGGTATTTGAGCCATACTTTACAACAAAAGAGTCATCTTCTGGGACTGGAATAGGACTTTATATGTCAAAACTTATAATAGAGAAAAATATGAACGGATGGCTGAGTGCTAAAAATGATGAAGATGGTGCAATTTTTTGTATAAAAATAAAAAAGGGCGGATGACCCGCCCAATCTTATGAAAACAACACACTTTAGAGTCGATACTTTGCATAAACTAAATTCTTTTTCCAAGCTATGTTGTAATTGTACAAGTTAAAAGTAAACAAAAAGTAAATCAAAAAGTTATATTTTCTTCAGTAGGCACACTTATAACCTCTTTTCTTGCCCTTGAATACGGTTTTTTCTTGAGTTTTCTTATGTATTTATGAGAATATTTAAATTTTTTATTAATCTTATTGTTTTTGTTTTTTCTAATTTTGTAATTTCTTGTACTGCTTAGTATGAAGATTGAGGTTATTTTTCCGTCTTTAATAACAGCATATACCAGTTCACCTTTTCTTGCATAATCTTTTCGACCATAAACCAAAGCTGCTTTTAACTTATGATTTGATAAATCCGTTCCTAAAATATCATATATCCAACTTTTTTTTCTGTTTGAATAGTAAACATATTTGATGATACCTTTTATAAAACCATTGCCTTTAAATTTTAATATTTTATCATTTTGATTTGCTTGTAAAACTTTTGTATTGTAAACAAATCCTGTTTTTGATATCTTTTGTTTTTTCTTTATAACTGTTTTTATGTGTGATTGGTATATCTTTGGAAGTGGTACTGTATGGTCGCTGTTCATAGCACAAGATGATAAAAATAAAATTATAAAAAAGGATATTAGTACTTTAAAAAACAATTTATCTCCAAATTTTGGTGGAAGTGAGGGGGGTCGAACCCCTGTCCAAAAGCAAACTTGCAATGAGCCTTGTTACATGCGTAATGCAAACAAAATTTCTCGAAACTGTTTGCTTGTTTGCGAAACAAACAGATCAAAGCCTTAAATGTCAGATAAAATTCAGGCGTTTTTTATCTTAAGCTATCATTAGTGTAAAGCCGGGTAAATTCCAGATAGCATGAAACTTAAGCGACTGACCCGCCGTTAGGCTACGCTACTGCTAGCGCTGGTCTGTAATTTGTATTGTTTGCGTTTAATTTTAACGGAAAAGTTTTACGGTTTATTCAGACCGGCATGAACTCAAAGCTTGTCAACTCCTGTCGAAGCCAAGTCACTCCCTTGTTTGAGATTAACTCAATTTATCTCATCTTTTATCAATGAGGCAAGTTTAGATATTTTATCTATTTTTTGTATATTTGTCAAGTGTTCATCTAAAAGTATCTTTACAAAAGCACTTCCTACTATAACTCCATCAACATTTTTTGACTTTTCTTTAGCTGTTTTTTCATCTACTCCAAAACCTAAAAATACTTTGGTATCACTGTATTTTCTGATATTATTTATAACCATTGTTAAGTTTTCATCTTTTCCAGAGCCTGTTATCCCGGCATAAGCAACAAGATATATGAACTCTTTTGCGTTTTTGACTATGGTTTGTATCCTTTGTTCATCATCAGTCGGGGCTACGAAGTCGATAAACGAAACTTGGTTGTTTTGAAATACTTTTTTATACTTTTTACTTTCTTCGTGAGGTAAATCAGGGATAATAAATCCTTTTATACCATAATCTTGTGCTTTATCCATACAAATATCTAATCCTTTTTTATAAAATGGATTAAAATATCCCATCCAAAATGTATCTATTTGCCTACTAATCTTTTTTGAAATATTGAAAAGATTTTCCATTTTAAATCCATTTTTCAGTGACAGTAAGTTTGCCTTTTCTATGACAGGGCCATCTGCGACTGGATCTGAGAATGGAATGCCTAATTCTATAAAATCTACGCCATGGTCTTTAAGAGAAAGCATCAAATCTTCAGTAAAATTTTCATCAGGATATGCACATGTTATGTAAGCAACTAATTGTTTCATATTTATCTCTCCTTTTGCAAAATAATTGCTTCATTGTATTTTTTGTATGTTTGTTGGGATTTTTATAATATTTGTATCTAAATCGCTGAAAATATCGCTATCATTATCTATATCATCGTTATATTTTGCAAATTGATCCTTAACCGCTAATAGCCAGTCTATAAACTCATCATTTGCAGGACCGTCTAACTCTCTTGCTTCTTCTAAAACTTCTTCTGTTAAGATTGCAAGTTTTGAAATCGGATCTATTTTTAAAAACATGGTTGCTGATTTTATATTGTGCGCTATTCTAAAAAGCTCTTCTACATTTTGTTTGTATTGCTCTTTTTTTGATAGATAGATGATAAGATTTTCCATTTGGTATGTCATGATGCTGTAATGGATTAGAAAATCATCAACTATATCATAGTCGTATTCATCAAAAAGCTTTTTTTTAATGCCCACAATATTCCTTTTGTTGGTATTGGTTGATATTATATCATTTTTTAGATAAAATCATAATCTAAAATATAAAAAGGCATATTGTGGATAAAAAAAATATAAATCACATAAAACAATCAAAACATAAAGAAAAGATAAGCATGATAACGGCTTATGATGCATTAATGGCTCATATCTTTGATGGTATGGTCGATATTATTTTAGTTGGAGATAGTTTAAGCATGAGCTTTGGCGGAGACAGAGATACTCTTGGGATTAGCCTTGAAAATATGATTTACCATACCAAAGCAGTTTGTAATGGAGCAAAAACTTCTTTAGTTGTATGCGATATGCCGTTTGGTTCATATATTGACAAAAAGCAAGCCATTGAAAATGCAACAAAAATATATAAACAGACAAATGCGGATGCTGTGAAGATAGAAGGCGGATCAAATAGAGCTGATATTGTACAAGAATTGACACAAAATTCAATAGCTGTTATGGGGCATATTGGCTTAATGCCTCAGTTTGTAAGATGCGAGGGTGGATATAAAGTAAAAGGCAAGAATGATAATGAAAGAGAGAGACTTTTAAAAGATGCAAAAGCCATAGAAGAAGCAGGAGCTTTTTGCATAGTCCTTGAGGGAGTTAAAACTGAAGTTGCCAAAGAGATATCGGAGTCATTAGATATACCTACTATTGGCATAGGTGCTGGAAAATATACAGATGGTCAAGTTTTGGTTTGGAGCGATATGCTTGGATTTTTTGATGAATTTCAGCCAAAATTTGTAAAAAAATATCTTGACGGGGCAGGGCTCATAAAAAAAGCGGTTAAGGAATATGTTGAAGATATAAAAAGTGGTCGTTTTCCGGCTGCTGAAAATAGTTATTGATATTTGATATATGCCAAAACAAAAGGTTGAAAGGCAAAGATGGAAAGAGTAGTTGAGATAGAAAAAATAACTTTGGATAATAACTATGAAATATCTTTAAGACCTAGTTCTTGGGAAGAGTACATTGGTCAGAGCAAAATAAAAAAGAATCTAAAAGTTTTTATTGAAGCTGCCAGAAAAAGAGATGAAGCACTTGATCATACACTTTTTTTTGGACCTCCCGGACTTGGTAAGACTACTTTGGCATATATAATTTCAAATAAAATGGAAGCAAATATAAAAGTAACTACGGCTCCGATGATAGAAAAAGCAGGAGATTTAGCAGCTATATTAACAAATCTTGAAGAGAAAGATATACTTTTTATTGATGAAATTCATAGGCTTTCTCCAGCGGTTGAAGAGATATTGTATTCGGCTATGGAGGATTTTAGGCTTGATATTATCATTGGAAGCGGACCGGCGGCTCAAACTATAAAGATAGATATCCCACAATTTACTCTTATAGGGGCTACTACAAGAGCAGGAATGATAAGTTCTCCTTTAAGAGATAGATTTGGAATGCATTTTAGGCTTAGATTTTATGATGAAGAAGAGTTGTCTCGTATCATAGAAATAGCTTCAGGAAAATTGCACATCAAATGTGAAAAATCCGCTTCTTTGGAAATGGCAAAAAGAAGCAGAGGAACTCCGAGAATTGCTTTAAGGCTTCTTAAGAGGATTAGGGATTTTGCTGAAGTTGAAGGAGCAGATACAATAAACATGAAAATTGCAAAGTTCGGGCTTGATGAACTTGGTGTAAATGAAATGGGCTTTGATGAGCTTGATGTAGGTTTTTTAAAAATTCTTTTGGAGTCCAAAGGGAAACCTTTGGGGTTAAATACCATTGCAGCAGCTCTTAGTGAAGATGAAGTGACGATAGAAGATGTCATTGAGCCATATTTGCTGGCTAACGGATATATAGAAAGAACTGCTAGAGGAAGAGTTGCAACTGCTAAAACATACGAGTTGTTCAAGTTTTCTCAGCCACATTTACTTTTTTAGGATATAAACAAATGCAACGACAAGGTAAAAATTTTTTAACTCTTATGATAATACTTTTAGCGATTTTAGTAGTTTATCTCTATAAGCCTTTTTTGATGACTATAGTGATTGCGGTATTGCTTTCTGTTGCGACTTACGGAGTTACTAAAAAATTTATTAAAATTACAAAAAGTAAAATGGTCGGTAGCTTGATATCTACGATTATCATGTCAATTCTGTTTTTTATACCTATTATCTATACTACTACAAGTCTTGTTCAATATGGAAATAATTTTGATATAAGTTATATTGAAAAAATTTCAAGATATTTAGTCGGTTTGCATTATAAGTTGCCTAGTTTTCTTAGTTATTTTCAGAATTCGTTTGATAGATATATTATGGATATCAATGTTGGCAATATAAGCAAGATTGTTTTACCGTATGCAACAAAATTTGCACAAATGAGTGCAGGATTTTTAAAAGATATGTTTTTGATAGTCGTTTTTTACTTTTTTATCAACTTCTATGCAGAAGATTTAATCAAATATTTAAAGGGAATACTTCCTGTAGATGAAGCTGAAATAAATAAAATATTTTCTCAAATTACAGATGTTATGAATGTTGTTTATTATTCTATTTTGGTAACAGCTATTTTTGAAGGTTTTTTGTTTTCTCTTATAGGTATGGCTTATGGTTACAATGGGCTTCTTTTGGGGATTTTGTATGGTTTCTCATCTTTGATCCCAATCGTTGGGGGTGCTATAATGTGGCTTCCTATATCTTTATATGAATTATCAATAGGTCATACAAAAGAAGCTATATTTTTTGCAGCTTATTCTATAATTGTTATTTCGATAGTTACAGATACATTTATAAAACCTGTTATTATAAAATATATAAATGAGAAATTTTTTAAAACAGAAACTATGATAAATGAGCTTTTGATATTTTTGTCAATTATTGCAGGACTTTCTACTTTTGGTTTTTGGGGCATGGTTTTAGGACCTGCAATTACAACATTATTTATGTCAGTACTTAGTGTATATAAAAAGAATTAGACTTGAAATTGTTTTTTGATTTCTTGTAATTTTTTGATTTTTTTATAGTATTCTGCTTTTTTTGATTTTAAAAAATTCTTTTTTTCGTGAGCGATTTCAGTGAAGTTTTCCTGTAAATCATCTATATTTTTATAAAGAAAATTTCTTTTTGATTTGATAAGATTTTCTATCTTGTTGAATGCAAAATTTACTCTTATTTGCTCACTTATCTCCTGCATTGTAGGTTGATATATGCAAAAGCTTACAGGATCCTCTTCATAAAACTGTATTGACTCAAAAATCTTTCTTTTGAAAAAAGCTACTGTTGTTTTTGTAGCATTTTGGTAGTTAAACTCCAAGGCACCATTTATATACCCAAAATCATTTTGGATATTAGCTATGCTTTTTAAAGATGCGAAAGAGAAATCTTTTAAGATATGCTCATACACTCCTCCCACAAATCTTCTTAAATTTGCAAATTCCCTATCACTTGATATTTCCCTGTTTTTTGATATTAGCTCATACAAATTTTGCCATGATTTAATACTGTTTTCTAATTTCTCATAAGTATTAAATATAGAATTATTTGCATTTTCCTCAATTTTTTTAAGATTTTTGATAGCTCTTTTTAAAAGCTTATTTATTTTGTCATCATCGTAAAAAAGATTTTTATATATATTTTCGCTATCAAACCATGGGAGGTCATAGGGAAATTTTTCTATATGAGATTTGCTTAAAAAAGAACTTTTAACTTCTTTGTATCTATATTTTGTAATTTTTATCAAATTTAAAAATATCTCATTGCTGATTTTTGAGCCAATATCTTCAAATTCCAAATAATTATCAGATAATTCTCTTGCGTATTTTTCCTTTGGAAGTTTAAATGTTTCGTCAAGAGATTTTGTGTAATCCAAGATTATATTGATAAGTTTATCAATAATTTTTATGAAAATATCATATTGATTTATGATGATATCACAAATTTGTACCAAATCCTTTTTTATTGATAACTCTTTAGCTAAATTTGCATGAGGTCTTATCTCTTTTTCAATAAAATCTATAACACTGTTTATATTGGAATTTTCAAGAAGTTTGATATTTTTACTATAATCTTCTTGTACTATTAAATTAATATCTTTTTTAAAATCTTCATATTCTTGTTTAAAAAATGATATATTTTCATATATTTTACCGCTTAATTTTTCAGATAATTTTTCACTTAACTGTTTGATTTTATTTGATATTATTGCGTTTTTGTCATGCTGCCTTGATTGTAAAGCCATTTTGGCAGATATTGGCAATACTGTATCAAAATATTGCGAAAATTTATCTTCTATATAATTTACTGTTTTTTCTATCTGCTTTTCGCTAAATTTATCTTTTTGATTTAGTACACACAAGGACTTAATGTTTGAGTTTTGCATAAATTCTTTCAAAAACTTTTCTTCGCTTAATTTGCCTGCATTATCCATAAGTGTTAGCCATATTATGCCATCTACATCTCTTAAAACATCCATTGTTATTTTTGTATCTTTGGTTGAACTGGAGTTTAGTCCAGGTGTATCAACAAAAGTTATATCTTCTAAGATATCCAAAGGTGCATACAGTGTTAAATATTTTATGGATTCAACATTTTTTCTTTGATCTGTGAATAAAGCAATATTTTTTATGTCTTTAAACTCTGTCCGTCCATCTAAATAAGTAATTTTTAGTTTATACTCATCTGCATATTTTATAAAATTGACTTTAGAAGTAACCGGTATTATTCCAGTTGGTAGGATGGCTTTTGAGATAAGAGCATTTAAAAAGGTTGATTTTCCACTTGAGAATTGCCCTGTAATGGCGATTTTCATCGGCTCTTTTACTCTTATTGAAAGTTTATTGAGTACATTTTTCAAATTTAAAGAGGGTTGAAATTCTTCATCAAGTAAACTATCTTTTGCAAATTTTACAATCCCAAAAAGAGAATTGTCATATTGGGTTACTTTATGATTTATCGCATTAAATTCATCAACGAATTTTTCAAGAATTTTCAATATCTATCCTATTTATAAAACTTTTAAGTGTTTTTATATTTGTATAAAGCTTTTCAATTTGATGTATCTTTTCTTCTTCATTTAAAAGAGAATTATCCATTCTTTTTTGCATAACAGCTTCTTGATTTTTCTCATTTGATATTAATTCTTCCAAAGGATTGTTTAAATCATCAGATAATTTTTTTACCTGATCTTCTTTGATAAGCTTTAATGAATTGTCTAAATCATTTTTCAAATCCTTAATGTATGTATTGAAATGATCCAATAGATTTGACTGCAGAGTGTCAATGGTTTTTAATTTGGCGTTTTTAATCGTTTTTAAACACTCATTTATAAAAATTGTATCATTGTTTAATATCACTTTATCTATAAAACTATTTGTGCTTTTGTTTTCACTTATATTATTTTGCAGTTTAATTTTATAGCCATTTTCTTCGTATATTCTTTGTATTTTCTCATTTGAAGATGAAATTATTTTTGATATTTCGTATTGATAATCTCTTAGCAATTCAACAAATCCGTCTTTTTTACCACTTTGTATTATGTATGAGATTCTTTTTTCCTTTGGCAAAGTCTTATGTTTTCTAAGCTCATACTTTACATCATCAATAACTCTACTTATCAGTATTTGTATCAGCTTTTCAATATTTGCATCAATATATCTTTTTAAATTTTCTAAATCACTTTTTATATTTGATATTTCCATATCAATACTTTTTTTAATTTTCTTAAAAATATACTCTTTTTCTTGTTTTAATTTTTGAAAATTGTTATAAAATATTTTTATCTCATCTTTTGATTTTGAGAGAAGTTTTATCTCTAATTCGTTTGAGCTTATTTCACTGTTAATAATATTTTTTAATTGTAAAAAAACAGAATCTGCAAAAAGTATATTTTTTTGATTATTTTTGCCAAATAATATCTCTTTTAAAGAATTTTCGACCGTATCAATACCCGTTTTTGTTATATCAAGCCCAAGATTTTTTGCTTTATCCTTGTTTGTCTTGCAAATTAAGGCATTTTTTCCACTTATTGGGATAAATTCAAGTCTTGATAAAATATGCTTAAACTTGGAATCTTTATTTATATTGTGCAGTGCCTCTTTTATACTTTCTTTTGTATAATTTAATGCTTCTTTTAACTCTGTATCATTTATTGTATCAACTCTTGTTAGGACTATTATAAGTTTTGTGATGTTGTGATAGAGCAGGGTATTTACTATAAATTCTATATCTTTTTCAGTTGCAACCTGGTTTACATTCATTAGATGGATTAATATATCGCATTTTCCAAGATATGATTTTGTTATTTCTTCTCTTTGGATAACCGGATCATCAAGACCAGGCGTATCAACTATATCTACTGATTCTTTTAGAAAATCCAAATTGGTATATAATTGTATTTGTTTTACAAGGTTACATAATTTTGAGCTATGTGATGCAGAAGAATACTTTTGTAATTGGTTGATATTTATTTCATCAATTCTATTGTGAGGTTGTATAAAATTTGTAAGATCATTTTTAAAATATTTTTTTGTTTCCTTTAAAAAAATATTTATAGATTGAATATGGTTGGCATCGTTTTCTATTTTTTCCCACTCTTTTGTATTCCAAAATTTTACTATCGCTTTTTCTTTTGTTGCATATTTTATAATGGTTAGATTTGCAGTTTCCGGTATGACTGAAGTTCCAAGGATCTTTTTTCCTAAAAGCGCATTAAGCATAGTTGATTTTCCGGCATTCATAATTCCTGTTATACCGATTGAAAACTTTTGGGCAGTAATATATCTTTCTACATTATTAATCTCATCTATATTACTATTTGTGATTTTTTTAAGTTTATCTATTATTTCGAGCATAAGTTGTTTTTTATTATGAAAAAAATTACTTTGTATTTGCTCTTTAGCCTCGCTTGATTTCTCCTCTGTCTTATTTTTTTCAATAATTTGATAATTTAAAATTTTTATTATATTTGATAACTTATGGTATTCTTGTGAAGAGATGACAGCATGCTCTTTTAAATATTGAAAATGTTCTTTAATTTCATCAACTGAAATATTAAAGTTTTTGCTTCTAAACAGTTCCAGGATATTGTATTGATACTCGTATATTTCTTCGATACTATCAGTGCTATTTTTAAAATACTTTTTAACAAGGGTATTAAAAGTGGGTACTGATAAAAATTTATTATAATTTTTTCTATTTATTGTTAGAAATATAGAAGCTATCTCTAAAAATTCATCTTCGGATTTTACCTTCAAATCTAAAAAGCAATTATTTTGTTTGAAGTTTATGCCATGATAAAGTAAAAAATAATCATCACTAATACTCAAATCCGCTTTCCTCCTTCGATTGACAAAGGAGAGATGTTCTCTTTTTATCAATCATTATGAGACCACTGTATAGTATAAGCTACCTGTTGATACCCAAAGGGAAGTCTATTTTTGGGCAATCTTTGCAAGATAAATTCTTTGAGTTAACTTTAGTTAGTCCTTAAAATTTATATCACAAATCTCACCCAAAACTAGACCTTTATAGGTGTTCATATTGTACAATGGGCTCATTATTTAACTGAAACTAATTTTCTTCTCATATACGCAATTTTGTTTTGTAGTGGTAAATTTTTAGGACAATTATCTTCACATCCCAAAAGTGTCATACATCCAAAAATTCCGTTATCATCTCCAATCAATTCATAATAATCTTCGTCACTTCTTTCATCATGCACATCAATATCAAATCTTGCAGCTCTAATGAGTCCGACTGCACCGATAAAGTCCGGTCGCATAATCTTTGTACCGCAAGCAGCAACACAAATACCACATTCAATACATCTATCAAGCTCAAATGTCTCTTGTGCAGAATCAGGCTCAACTCTCTCTTCGAGTTTAGAAATATCAGTTTTTTTGTTTGTGTGTATCCAACTTTCTACTCTTTTGCTCATACCGTTCATCCAATTTCCAGTATCAACTGAGAGATCTTTTAAGAGTTTAAAAGCAGGCATGGGTAAAAGTTGAATTTTACCATTTTCAAATTCGCTTGTCAAAGTTCTACAAGCAAGTCTTGGTTTTCCATTTACTACCATGCCGCAGCTTCCACATATTCCGGCTCTACAAACAAAGTCAAATGCCAAATCGGGATCTTGTTTTTCTCTTATTTCATTTAAAGCTATAAAAAGAGTCATCCCGGGAGCTTCTTTTACTTTGTATTCGGCAAAATGAGGTTTTGATACTTTTGATTGCGGATCATACTTCAATGCTGTTATGGTTATTTCTCTTTCGGTACTACTCATCTTCATCTCCTAAAGGTTCTTCTAATCTCTCATTTTTTCTTTTATACATCGGTTGGAGCTCAAACTGCATTAATGCGGATTGAATCTCCCATCTGTCTTTGCCCTCAGCTTCCATTTCTTCTCTTATTTTATCAACTTCTTCTTGTCTTTTTATGCTTAAAGGATTTTCTATAATCATACCTTTTCTTCCGTATCCTCTAAAAGCCGGAGGCATTTCCATCCCTATAATATCAATCGGCTCATAAGTCAAAGTAGGCTCGTTGTCTTCAGGATTTGACCAAGTGCTTAGAGTTCTTTTCAACCAATGCTCATCATCTCTTTTTTGATAATCTTCTCTATAATGAGCACCTCTACTTTCTGTTCTCTCTCTCGCTCCTTTGGTAACACAAAGTGCGAGTTTAAGCATCTTGGGAACCCTATAAGCATCTACAAGCTCAGGGTTATTTGTTCTGTTTTTCATTCTTACACTAATATTTTTGGATTTTATATAAAGCTCTTTAAGTTCATTAAAAGCATCACTTAGCTCCATGCCTGTTCTAAATATACCGACTTTATTGTCCATTATGTTTCTCATTTCTTTTCTTATTTCATAAACATTTTCACCATCTTTTCTAGATAATATTTCGTCAAGATACTCATCTTGTTGTTTTAAAAATGTTTCTATAACTTCAGTTTCAATATCAAGTTCATGTGATTCACAATAATCGGTGAAATAATTTCCTATGATCATTCCCGATACAACAGTCTCAGCCA
>WFMT01000228.1 GCA_015488975.1 Campylobacteraceae bacterium
CAATTCTCTCATTTTGCATGGAAAAACACTCCAGTAAATGAAGGTGGTATAGGACAGGTTAGATTTCCTTTAGTTGCTGATTTAAATAAGCAAATTGCAAGAGATTTTGATGTCCTTCTTAATGAAAGTGTTGCGCTACGAGGCTCATTTCTTATCGATACAGACGGTACAGTAAGACATGCCGTAGTTAACGACTTGCCACTTGGAAGAAATATTGATGAAATGCTAAGAATGGTTGATACTATGCTTTTTACCAATGAATATGGCGAAGTGTGCCCTGCTGGATGGCATAAAGGCGAAGAAGGAATGAAGGCTTCAACTGATGGTGTGGCAGAATACCTGGATAAACACGCGAAAGAGCTTTAATAAATTAGGTAGTTAATGATTTAAATCATTAACTACTTTCTTAGCCAACTGTTCTGGCAAAAGGTTTAAACTCTCTTCTACTATCTTAGTATTGCCATGCTCTATAAATTTATCTTCATACTCAAATGATATAAGATGGATATCTGTTATATTTTTATTTGTCAAAACTTCCAATATGGCGGATTCTACACCACCACTTTTCACACTATCGCTGAAAATGTACCATTTTTTATATTTTTTAGATAAGCTGATTAAATTTTCTATATCTATAGGTTTTACAAATACTAAATCCAAAATAGCTGGATTTAACTCTTCTTTTAAAATCTCAAAAACTTCACAGGCTTTTCCAACACCATTCCCATATCCAATAAAAAGTATATCTTTACCCTCTTTTAAAAGTTGTGATTTTCCTATCTTGTATGGTTTGGCAGGAAATTTGGAAGAATCTGAAAAGTTACCTCTTGGGTATCTAAAAGCACAAGGTGAGTGCATATCATAAGCAAAATCTATAGAATATTTCATACTAAGCTCATCCCTAGGAGCAAAAAGAGTCATATTTGGAATAGCTCTAAGATATGAGATATCAAATAGTCCCTGGTGAGTTTCTCCATCTTCTCCAACAATACCAGCTCTATCTATGGCAAATACAGCAGGTACTCCCATTATACAAATATCATGTATCACCTGATCATAGGCTCTTTGCAAAAAAGTTGAATATATCGATATATATGGTTTAAAACCCTCTTTTGCCAATGCCGCCATAGATGTGACTGCGTGTTGCTCTGCGATGCCTACATCCCAAAATCTATCCGGAAATGCATCCATGCACTTTTTCAAACCTGTTCCACTTGGCATCGCTGCTGTTACGCCAACAATATCCTCTTTTTTCTGTGCTAATTCATACAAATATTTACTAAAAAGAGTTGTAGCATCTTGAGTTCCTTTTTTCTTTTTTGGTTCACCTGTTTTCAAATCAAAAGGTCCCACTCCATGCCAATTTTCAAAATGACCCTCTGCTTTAGTATAACCTTTGCCTTTTAAAGTTTGGGCATGGATTATAACCGGACCTTTAAATTTTTTTGCAATTTTCAAAGTATCAATAATCTCTTCTATGTTGTGTCCGTCTATTGGACCAATGTAGTCAATACCAAGCTCTTCAAAAAGCATACCTGGAGTTATCAGTTTTAACCAATCTTCAAATTTTCTAGCCATATAAGCTGCACTTTCAGGAACATGATTTAAAAATTTTTCTGTCTTTTTTTTAAATCTTTGAAAAGCATTTTCAGCCATTTTTTTGGACAAATATTTACTAATAGCTCCTATTGGCTTGGAGATGCTCATCTCATTATCATTTAGTATAATAACTACTGGATATTTTTTATCCCCTAATTCATTCAAAGCCTCATAAACAATTCCTGCACTCATAGAGCCATCACCTATCAAGGCAACTGGCAATCTATCTTCATTTTTTAATTTTATTGCTTTTGCAGCACCGACAGCCAAAGAGATAGAAGTAGAACTGTGTCCAGCTATAAAATAATCATATTTTGATTCTTTTGGTTTTGTATATCCGCTTATTCCTTTGAATTGTCTCAATGTTTCAAATTCATCCCATCTTCCACTTAATAATTTATGGGCATATGCTTGATGGCTGACATCAAAAATGAAAGGGTCTTTTTCTGAATCAAAAACAAAATGCATACCGACTATAAGCTCAACTGCACCTATTGGTGAGCTTAAATGACCACCATTTTTACTGACAGTATCTAAAATCCTTTCTCTTATCTGTAAACTTAACTCTTTTAATTCTTCAATATTTTTATCTTTTATATTCATATTTTTTACTTTATAATTTTTCTGACAATAATTGTTTCGCTCTGTCTATTCTTGTATTTATATTCCCGTCTATATTGCCAAGCTCACTAAGCAATACAACTCCGCCCTCACTTATAGCATCATCTTTAAAAACTTCTATATTTTTAAATTGTGAAAAATTTTCTTTTATAAATTCATAATCTTTAGGATTTGTCTTTATACTTATTTTATTTGCATTTTTAATATCATTTATCAAACTTTTTGCCAATGC
>WFMT01000229.1 GCA_015488975.1 Campylobacteraceae bacterium
ACGGTGGAGTGGAAGAGCCGTTTATAAATGAAACTAGAGTTTTAATACCAAGTCCAAAAATTGCTACTTATGATTTGAAGCCCCAAATGAGTGCACCTCAAGTCGGTGAAGCAGTTGTAAAAGCTATAGAAAAAGAATATGATTTTATAGTTGTAAACTTTGCCAATGGCGATATGGTAGGACATACAGGAGTTTATGAAGCCGGTGTTAAAGCAGTTGAGAGTGTTGATTTGGAGCTTGGAAAGATTTTGAAAAAATCAAAAGAGAAAGATTATTCAGTAATTATAGTAAGCGATCATGGCAATGTGGAGATGATGAAAGATAAAAAAGGAAATATTTTAACAAATCATACAACTTTTGATGTTTTTTGCTTTGTTGTCGATCACAATATAAAAAAGATAAAAAACGGAAGACTTAGCAACATAGCACCGACAGTTTTAAAACTAATGGGGCTACAAATCCCAAAAGAGATGGATGAAGCATTATTTTAAGTTGATATCTCTAAAATTAGAAATATAAAGGAGAATTATGAGATTTAGTGGGAAAAATGTATTAGTTACTGGGGCTAGTCGAGGTATCGGCAGGGAGATAGCTTTGATTTTAGCAGGTTATGGGCTTAAGGTTTGGATAAATTACAGAAGCAATCCTGAACTTGCCGATTCTTTACAGGCAGAGATAGAAAAAGCAGGTGGCAATGCCGGTGTTATTGGTTTTGATATGACTGATGAAGAAGGATTGAAGGAGGGTATTAAAACTATCGTTCAAAGTGATGGAGAGATTTCTTATCTTGTAAACAATGCCGGTATTACTTTGGATAAACTTTCTATAAGAATGAAAACACAAGAGTTTGAAAAAGTTTTAATGACCAATTTAACCTCAGCTTTTGTCTCTTGCAGAGAAACACTTAAATTTATGAATAAAAAAAGATTTGGAGCTGTGGTTAATATCTCTTCAATTGTTGCAGAAACAGGCAACATGGGGCAGGTAAATTATAGTGCAAGCAAAGGAGGCATGATATCTATGACAAAGAGTTTTGCACTCGAAGGAGCCGGCAGAGGCATTAGATTTAACTGTGTTACTCCCGGTTTTATCTCTACTGATATGACGGAAAAACTAAGCGAGGAAGTTAAAAAAAGTTATACCGATAAAATTCCACTGAAAAGATTTGGAGATTCTAAAGATGTAGCCGAAGCTGTCGCCTTTTTGCTTAGTGATCAAGCTTCTTATATAACAGGAACTACGCTAAGAGTAAATGGCGGAATGTTGATGTAGACAGGTTGTATTTTAATGCTTTTTTTGATAGAATGTTGTAAATTTTTTAAAGGAGAATATAATGGCATTAATAGATGAGGTTAAAGAAGTTGTTGTGGAACAGCTGAATGTAAACCCTGATGAAGTAAAAGAAGAGTCAAAATTTGTTGAAGATTTGGGTGCTGATTCACTTGATGTAGTAGAACTTGTTATGGCGCTTGAAGAGAAATTTGATATAGAGATTCCTGATAGTGATGCCGAGTCTATCATGACTGTAGGCGATGCTATAAAATATATTGAAAATAATAAATAATAAATTTTAGTTGATATATTGGCAATTATTTGTCAATATATCTAAAGTGTATAAAGAAATCAAGGGGTAATTTTGAAAAGAGTTGTGGTTACAGGTTTAGGGATGATAAACTCTGTAGGTTTTGATAAAGAGAGTTCTTTTAAAGCTATAGTAGATGGGAAGTGTGGCATTAAAAGAATTAGTTTGTTTGATACAGAAAAACATTCTGTTAAGATTGCCGGAGAAATTACTGACTTTGATCCTAAATTGGTAATGAATCCAAAAGATGTTAAAAAAGCGGACAGATTTATACAACTTGGTATCAAGGCTGCAAATGAAGCTATGGAAGATGCTAATTTTACTACATTTGAACATGAAAGATTTGGAGTTAGTGCAGCTTCTGGAATCGGAGGATTAACCAATATAGAAAAAAACGCTATAATATGTAATCAAAGAGGTCCTAGAAGAATATCACCTTTTTTTATACCTTCGGCTTTAGTCAATATGTTGGGTGGTTTTGTATCAATCAAGCATAAATTAAAAGGTCCAAATCTCTCTTCCGTTACTGCTTGTGCGGCTGGAACTCATGCTGTAAGCGAGGCAGCTAAAACTATTATGATTGGTGGTGCTGACAGAATGCTTGTAGTTGGAGCTGAGGCTGCGATTTGCGAGATAGGTGTCGGTGGTTTTGCCGCTATGAAGGCACTCTCCACTAGAAATGATGATCCAGCTCATGCTTCAAGACCGTTTGATAGGGATAGAGATGGTTTTGTTATAGGTGAGGGAGCTGGCTCTTTGGTTCTTGAGAGTTATGAAGCGGCCAAACAAAGAGGAGCTAAAATATATGGCGAACTTATAGGTTTCGGAGAAAGTGGTGATGCTAGCCATATAACAACTCCAGCAGCTGAGGGAGAAGGGGCTTACAGAGCCATAAAAGCAGCCTTAAATATGGCAGGAGACCCTAAAGTAGAATATATAAATGCTCACGGAACGAGTACAAAATATAATGACTGGTACGAAACAATGGCTATAAAAAAAGCTTTTAAAGATGATATACCGCTTATTAGTTCAACCAAAGGTCAAATCGGTCATTGTTTGGGGGCAGCTGGGGCAACTGAAGCTGTTATATCGCTGATGGCTATTAGAGATGGAATTATTCCTCCTACGATTAACTATGAAAACAAAGATCCTGATTGCGATCTTAACTATGTACCAAATCATGCAATAAAAAAAGATTTAAGTATTGTTATGAGTAACTCTTTCGGGTTTGGTGGGACTAATGGCGTGCTTATATTTAAAAAGATAGACGAGTAGTATCGTGGCTACTTATTTGGATTTTGAAAATGCGATAAAGCAGATAGATAATGATATCACAAGTGCCAAAATAAAAAATGATATCGAAGCTGTCAAGATACTTGAAAAAGATTTGGAAAAAGAGACTGCTAAAACATATAAAAATCTAAGTGATTATCAAAAACTACAACTTGCAAGACATCCGGACCGTCCTTATGCACTTGATTATGTTAGGATTTTATTAAAAGATTATTATGAAATCCACGGCGACAGAGCTTTTAAAGATGATTCTGCAATCATTTGTTTTATAGGATATATCGCAGGCGAAAAAGTTGTGGTGATAGGTGAACAAAAAGGAAGAGGCACAAAGTATAAGTTAAAAAGAAATTTTGGTATGCCAAATCCTGAGGGGTATAGAAAAGCTCTCAGGGTTGCTAAAATGGCAGAAAAATTTCATTTGCCGATTTTATTTTTAGTTGATACACCTGGAGCTTATCCTGGAATAGGGGCAGAAGAGAGAGGACAAAGTGAAGCGATAGCAAGAAACTTGCTTGAACTTAGTCGCTTAAATACTCCTAGTATTTCCATAGTCATAGGTGAAGGCGGAAGTGGGGGAGCTTTGGCTATAGGAGTTAGTGATAAACTTGCTATGATGAAGTACTCTATTTTTTCAGTTATTTCACCGGAGGGTTGTGCCGCGATACTCTGGAATGACCCATCAAAACAAAAACAAGCTACCAAAGCCATGAAGATAACAGCTGAAGATTTAAAGAATTTGAATTTGATTGATGATATTATTGATGAGCCTTTTAATGGAGCTCACCGTGATAAATATGCTGCAGCAGAGAGTCTAGGTAATTATTTTTTAAACCAGATTAAAGAGTTGCAAGCTATGAATACTGAGCAAAGAATGCAAAAAAGGTATGAAAAACTTATTAGTGTCGGCTCGTACAAAGAATAGTTTTTTATTTTAATTCATCAAAATTACCATCATAAGCTGCTATAAATAAATCTTCCAAATCTTTTGCTGTTATTTTTTTTGCATTTGTAAGAGTTGAGGGATCTTCAAAAGCAAGTTTACCTATCTTTTGAGTATCATCCTTTTTTATATTTGCATCTTTTAAAGAATATGGAATTTCAAGTTCTTTTCTAAGTTTTAAAATATATTTTATAAAACTGTCAGTTGATGGTTCTTGAATATCTAAAAATTTGCATAATGATATCATTTTATCTTCAATTACAGATTTATTTTGTTCTAGTGCATAAGGCAGGATTATCGAGTTTGCAAGGCCATGAGGCATATTGTATAAACCTCCTAATTGGTGGGCAATGGAGTGAACTGAACCTAAGCCTTTTTGAAATGCAGTAGCTCCCATCATAGCAGCTACTAACATATTTGCTCTTGCATTTGCATTTTTTGGCTCATTAAAGGCGAGTATTAAATTTTCTTTTATCATTTTTATACCTTGCAAAGCAATGCCTTCAGCCATAGGATGGAATAAAGGAGACAGATATGCTTCAATACAGTGAACTAATGCATCAATTCCAGTCCATGCAGTTATATGTTTTGGCAAATTATATGTTAGATTTGGATCTAAAATGACGATTGATGGCAGCATTTGAGGGTGAAATATTATCTTTTTAGCATGATTTTTACTATCTGTTATAACGGTGGCTCTTCCAACTTCTGAGCCGGTTCCTGCAGTTGTTGGAATTGCTATGGTTTTAGCCATATTTTTAGTATTTGCTTTTGTCCAATTATCTCCAATATCTTCAAAATCCCAAATACTTAAGTTTTGAGTAGACATAAAAGCTATGGTTTTTCCCGCATCAAGTGCCGAGCCTCCGCCAAAAGCAATAACTCCATCATTATTATTTTCTAAAAAAACTTTTACTCCATTTTGTACATTTTCGCCTGTTGGGTTTGGCTGGACATCGCTAAAAATGCTAAAAGGTATTTTATTGTCTTTTAAAGGTTTTAGCAAATCATCCATAATAGGTAGTTTGACCAAGGCATTATCTGTTACTATAAGAGGATTTTTTATATTAAGATTATCTAAGGCCAAAATTAAATCATTTACTCTGTTGTGACCAAACCATACGGTTGTAGGATAGTTCCAATTTGTTGATTTTAACATTATATTTCCTTAAAATGAATAGATTTAACTCTAGTTACTTGGTCATATCCAAAAGTTGACAAAGAGATTCCTCTTCCTGTGTCTTTAACTCCACTCCAGGCTAAAGCAGGGTCTAAATAATCACATCTGTTCATATAAACAGTCCCGGTTTGGATATGTTTTGATAACTCTTTAGCAGCATTTTTGTCAACTGTCCATATTGAAGCTGTAAGCCCATAATCACTATCATTCATAAGTTCAAGAGCTTCTTTGTCATTTGAGACTTTCATGATACCTACAACAGGACCAAAACTCTCTTCATTCATAACCGACATCGAATGCTCAACATCAACTAAAACAGTTGGAGCAAGATATGGTGTACCCTTTTTTGAAGCAGGGAAAAGCGATTCATCCACAAGTGATTTTGCACCTTTACTTAAAGCTTCTTTGATTTGTTCTCTAACAAAATCACTTGCTTCAGTTTTTACCATAGGACCTATTGTGGTTGCCTTATCAAGCGGATTGCCGAGTTTGTACTTCTTAGTCTCCGCGACAAATTTTTTTACAAATTCATCATATACTCTTTTGTGAACATAAATCCTTTCAATCCCACAACAAGATTGTCCTGAGTTAAAAAAGGAACCCTCAACCAGGTTTGAAACACTATAATCTATATCGGCATCTTCTCTCACATAAGCAGGGTCTTTACCTCCAAGCTCCAATCCACAGGGAATAAATTTATTTTGAATAGCCTTTTGAACTTCATATCCACCCCTAACTGAACCTGTAAAAAATACCCCATCTACTCTTTTATCTCCAAGCAGATATGAAGCATCGCTATGGGTTAGATATATATGAGAAAATACTCCCTCCAGAAGTCCCGATTCATCAAAAGCTTCCTGGTATCTTTTTGCAACTAAAGGAGTTTGGGTAGAGTGTCTTAGTA
>WFMT01000230.1 GCA_015488975.1 Campylobacteraceae bacterium
CAAGAGGGATGGATTATAGAAATAAAGTTGAAAGTTTACAACTCCAAGCAAAAACAAAAAAAGGTGCAGGTTTTGCGAAGAGTAAAGAGAAAAAAGATGTAACCTCTTCGTAACTACTCTTGATTATAATTTCTTAACATAATAAAATTTTTTGATTGTGTTCATGTAAAACAGATTAAAGAGAAACAGAAAAAAATACTTTGGAGAAATTTGTTAATGAAAAAATTATCACAAATATGGAAAGAACGCTTAGATATTTTAGATATAGCTTTTCAGCCTATTTTAAATATAAATACAGGAGAAATCTATGCAGTTGAGGCACTATTGAGAAATCATCTTGATGCTGGATTTAAATCTATCTTTGATGTTTTTGACACTACTTACAAAGAAAATATTCTCTACTCTTTTGATTTAGCACTGCGTGAAAAAACTTTTAAAAAATTCACACAAATCAAAAACTATGATACGATGAAACTCTTTTATAACCTAGATAACAGACTCTTTGATATGCCTAACTTCTCTTCAGGTAACACAAACGCTTTATTAAAAGAGTGCAATATACGCAAAGAAAATATATGCTTTGAAATTTCTGAGCGACATGAAATTGCCGATAAAAGTTCTATGGAAAAGATCCTGCAACATTACAAAGAGGAAGCATTTTACATTGCCATTGATGATTTTGGTGTTGGCTATTCGGGCTACAAGCTACTTTTTGATTCAACTCCTGACATTATCAAGATAGATCGATATTTTTTACAAAACATAGATAAAGACATCAAAAGAAAACTAATGGTTAAGAGTATCACACAATTAGCAATCCAATTAGGCATAGATGTTTTAGCTGAAGGTGTTGAAACAAAAGAAGAATATCTTATATGTAAAGAGATGGGATGTACTCTAGTTCAAGGATATTTTGTACAATATCCAACAAAAAAGAGTCACGAGATAGAGAGAAACTACAAGCATATTTCTCAACTTTTAAAAGATTCAAAAAGAGAAGGAAATAACGCTAATATCAAAGAATATATCCAAAAAATAACACCTATACAAAAATCTTCAGCAATGCATGAAGTAGTGGAGTATTTCAAAAAAAATAAGAATATTCCTTATGTTCCTATTGTAAATAAAGATAATAAACCTATCGCTATACTCGTAGAAGCACAAATTAAAGAGTATCTCTACTCTCCTTATGGTATTGCCATTTTGCTAAACAATGAAAAAGAAAACTCCAAATTAAAAAATTTCACTACATATTGTCCATCAATTGATATAAATAGCGATATTTCTATGATTATTGAACTTTTTTCAAATAACAGTGATGGTCATGGAATACTCATTATAAAAAATAGTAGATATTACGGTTTCTTAGCCTCAAAAGATATTATTCAGATGATAAATAAAGAGAATCTTATGACAGCAAGAGATCAAAATCCTCTTACTAAAATGCCAGGAAATAGAGTTGTAGAGTCTTACATTACCCAAAGCATACAAAATAGTAAGCCAACACTCTTATGCTATTATGATTTAGATAACTTTAAAGCTTTTAATGATATTTATGGCTTTAGAAATGGTGATAGAATCATCCAACTCTTTGCAGATATAATTTCAAAAAAACTTCCAAATTCTTTTTTTAAAGGTCATATTGGAGGAGATGATTTTTTTGTTGGAAGTAGTATTGAAGAATCTCATGAAAAGTATGTCAAGCAATTAAAAAATATAATCACAACATTTGAGGATAATGCACGAGAATTTTATTCGCAAGAAGATAAACAAAATGGCTTTATCATCACAAAAGACAGAGCAGGAAATCAAAAAAAATTTCCCTTATTAACCGTAAGTGCATCTGTACTTTTTTTACATATAAACAAGCAATCGTATCATTCAAGTTGTGTTAACAATATCTTATCATTGCAGAAAAAAACAGCAAAATTAGAGAGAAATCATCTCTGTATAAGCTCTTTGTTGTAGGGATTTAAAATATGTCACAAGTCTATCACTCCAATGTTAGAAGAGTATGATTTTAGTGATCTTATTTGTGCTAGATTCTATGAGCCAAAAAAAATGCCTGTTTCATAAAGTTACAGGCTAAAGATGAATAAGGAATTTGAAAATGTTGTCTTGACTTTTTTGGGCGGTATAAAACTAGAAAAGTTTAGCTCCATTGCAGAATTTTAAATACCGATAAAATATTTAATGTTACTTTTTGTAAGTTTTCAATTTTAGAATATCGTAACATCAGTTATAATTCATAAAGGGTTATGTATAATAAGCTAATTTTATATAACTTCTCTTAAGGATTCTCGATGAAAACTCAAAAAAACTTTTTGTTTAC
>WFMT01000231.1 GCA_015488975.1 Campylobacteraceae bacterium
ATATAAGCATACTCTCTTCGTCAAAAAAAACCTCATTTAAAAGAACTTCGCTTATACTCAAATCTTTTTCATCAACTTCAATCTTTAATTCATTAACCTTTTGTTCATTAACAATTCTATTTTTTTTTATAAAATTTAGTATATTCAATTCTGTATTTGTCATTTTTTTACCAATATATTCTAGTTTTAATTATTATACCGTTTTTAAATGTTCTTAAAATCATTTTATAAACACCTTTGGTATTTGAAATATTTAGTTTATAAGATATATTTTTATTTTTATTATCTTTAAAAATATAAGTACTTCCACTTTTTGTATACATTTTATCTGCATACATAACAAAAATCTTTGATAATATATAATTTGTTGTTGGAAATTTAAATTTTGACACATCATATCCGTCAATTAACGATTTGTATAATAATTTCTTTTGATATAAAATTGTTAAAAAATATATTGAATTACTCCTTGCCGCAGGAGACCTTACAAGAAGCATAGCAGGAAATGCCATTCTGTTTATATTATCAACTTTTAAGCATGAATTGGCAAATACACTCAACAAAGTTTCATCTTTTTTATTATAAAGGTATATTTTAGCCGCATCGATGCAAGCTTGCTTATAATTTTTATTTTTGTATGCTTTATAAACATCACCCTTTGTAATTGCAACAGAGTATGATAACATGCAAATTATTAAAACAATATACTTCATATTGAAATCTCCTTTTCAAAAAATAAAGCTCCTTGAAAATTACCATTACTAAAACTTTTTCTTTGGCAAGAGAAAATCTCATATTTTTTATTCTTATTTGTACTTTTAAAACATGATAGTTTCATTTAAAATAGCCTCTTTTTATTTTCATCAACAAATTTTTAATCTTTTTTGAATTATAAATTTTTAAATAAGCACTCAGTGCGTTTATCGCATCTTTTTTCATGCCCAATTTAACTTTATTTTTTGCAAAAAGAACCCAGCTGTCTTCGTTTGAGCTATTTATATTATTTGAAGTGATAGCCCAAGCCAAGGATTTTTTATAATCATGTTTATCAAAATATATTTCTGAAAGCATTGTTGCATATATTGCTTTTTTGGAACTGTTAAATCTATCTTTAAGATAAGCCAATTTATCTATTTTTTTACTAGAAATAAATATTTTTTGTTTGGGAGCTTTCTTTTTTTTTATTACTTTGTTACCTACACGAATTTTTTTAATAATTTTTTTATCAGGTTGCACTGATGATATTTTTTTATTTTTATTTGAATTATTTTCATCTCTTGAATAAACTTTAGTTAAAAAATTTGTATTCAATACCAATAAATCACTATTGTTTGAATTTTTAATTTTTTTAACATATTTTATTTTATTGGCAGTTGTGTTTTTATCTATATTTTGCTTTGGTGCGATAACAGGTTTTATTAATGTAGTATTTATTATTTTTTTAGTTTTAACTACATACACTTTTTTAATTTGCTTTTTAGCCAAAGGAAGGGAATTATTTTTTTCAAAATAATTTGTTAAAACTTTAAAATCATTACCTCCAAAATAAATAAAAATCAATAAGATAATCAATAAAATAACAAATAAAATAGAGAAATACTTAAAATATTTTTTTATTTTATTTTTTTTCCAAATCTCTTCAAGTTTTTTAATTTCTTGAGCACTAAGCATTTAAATAACCTAAGCTAATAATAGTCATTTCTAAAAATTTTATATTTATCAATCTATTACTCATTTTACTTGGTTCTTTTTTATCATAGTAATCACAAATATCAAATAATTTATATAAAATCTTATTAGTTTCACGCAAATTACCTTTACTGTAAGTGTATATTATTTTATAATGTTTTTTTATAAATTTATTGACAAAATCAAACATATTATGATACAAAAATTTTTTCTCAATATAAATTTTAAATTCTTCAAAAGTTATATTATTTAATTCCACACTCTCCCATATTCTTGTTTTAAAATAATCTTTTGCAAATACATCTTCTCTTTCATCAGTTTTATGAACAGTAAAAACAATTTTATACTTTCTGGTATCTGCCAATAATCTAATCTTTTCTATTATTGAAGAGGGATATAATTGTGCCTCATCGATGAATACAGTCATGGGTTCATTAAATTGTTTTGCCTTTTCAGTAATTAGTTTGAAGTAAGCATCAAAACTATCTAAGTCAGGGAGTACATCTTCAAATGAATAAGTGTAAATATTTTTGATAAATTCCAATTCATCAAAAAAAGGAGTAGATAAAAGTATAATTGATTTTTTTTTTGACAAATCTCTATATATTTTTTTTAATAAAAAAGTTTTACCAGTACCTGGTTTACCATAAAGAAGAACCAGTTTTATAGGTTTATTTATAACTTCAAAGAGTTTTTCATAGGCAACAACTGAGCTATCTATATTTACATAATCATCATCATAAATATCGCTAAATATATCTTTTGCTTTTTCATAATTACTCTCTGCCAATTGCACTGTCATATCCCAATTTTTTTAAAGAAATATTTGAATAATTCTTGCCATTTACAATTCTAGGAGTTATTACAAATATCAATTCATTAATATTGTGTGATATTGATTCGCTTTTAAATAAATTTCCGAGTATTGGTAATTCCTTCAATCCGGGAATTCCATTTTTAGCAATACTTTTAGTCTTTCCTATAAGTCCACCGAGTATAATAGTATCTCCGTTTTTGACCCTGACAACAGTTGAGAGTTTTTTCTCTCTGGTATCTGGGGCAATTTCTCTTGGTTGAGTTTGCGGTCCATTATCAGATGCATATTTAAAACTGCTTATCGAAGGATTTATTCTTAGCATAATTTCATTTTTATCAGAGATTTGAGGCATAATATTTAGTAAAATCCCTATAAAGACAGATTCATTGCTAAAAGAAGTTGTAGTAATACTTCCACCAGTATTTGCCGGAGCAGTTTGTGGAATTCTATAATTTATATTATCTCCTATCGTTATAAGTGCCTGCTGATTGTTTAGAGTTAAAATTTTTGGATTTGATACGATTCTTGAATTACCTTGTGTTTTAAGAAAATTCATAAGTCCATTCATAGTAAAAGATATTGTATTACTAAAGTTGAAAGCATTATTCCATCCAAGATGAAAAAGCTGGCTACCGACTCCATTTGTTTTATAAGTATTAGAGCCGTTTGCAGCCCCGTTTAATGTTGGCAAACCTGTTCCTTGAGGATTATTTACAGCAAGAGCAAATTGTGTCCAATTCACTCCACTTGAGTGTGATTTTGAAAGATCGACGGATATAATTGATACATCTATCAATACTTCCTTATCAAGTCTGTGTTTTACCTCTTTTAGATATTTTCCTACTCTTTGTATTTGTTCTTTTGTTCCTGTAAGTGTTATAAGACCTGCATTTTGGTTTATAATTGGATTTTTGACAGTATATCCCTCAGATCCAGAATTTGCTATTGCAAGTATCTCTTTGGATATACCTTTCCAAAAATTAAAAGATTCACTTGTTGTTATTTGATTTTCATCTGTTGCAGTACTACTGCCGGAATCTGAATTTGTAGATTGCACCGAAGCATTCAAAACAGCAGTTCCGGTTCTATCAGAAGTTATATAATCAATTTTAAATGTTTTTGTTTGCAAACCTGAAATTTTAAGTATATTATCATTAAAGGTATAATCCAAATTATTATCAGAAAGAAGTACACTAAATATCTCATTTAGTGTCATATTTTTTATATTTATGCCACTTAATTTTTCATCTATTTTCTTTTTAGCAACTTTATCTTTAACCAAAATACTAAAATTACAACTCATACTTAGTCGATTCAATAAATTCGATGTTGATATTTGGTCTAAAACTTTTATGCTAAAAGCCCTGTATTTACAACTGCTCTCAGCACTTACACTACTAAAACCTATCAATAAACTAACGACAATAAATAAAGTTCTATTAAAAGTTGTTTGTAAATTTAATTTTGTCATTTTTCTTCCTTAAAAATAATTCTATTTTTTTTCTTTTTCTTTTCAATATAACACTAAGATTTTTAATCTTAACAAGTCTAAATCCATAAACTTTCGAATTTAGTTTATACCATTTATTATTTATTCTAACTGTTTTGTTTATTATTCCATGTAATCTTAATATTATAGGTTTTCTTTTAGTTGTATTTTTATCTTTAATAATTTTTAAAATATTTTGATTTACAAATGGAGTTGGTACAGAACTCAGAGTTTTATCACTAGGACCAATTCTTTTTTTACTTATTTGATCAAATATCATATTATATCTTTGTATGCTCATTTGAGGCGCTTTTGAATTACTTTGTATATCTGCAAACAAAGATAAAGTCATAAAGATAAACAAAATAAAAGTTAGTAACTTATTCAATACTTTATCCCCCATACTGCTATTTTAAATTTTACATGTATATTTTTGTCTATATCCATTTTTAAATCATGCACATCTGCAACTAGTCTACTCTCTTCAATAGAATTTATAAATTTAATAATATTGTTAAAATTACCATTTGCATCTACTTCTATATCAAGTATTTGTTCAACTTTTTTATAGTTAAGAATATTAAATTTATTCTTAATATAATTAATCTTAACATGATATCTTTTAGCATTTTGAGCAATATCATCGATAAAATTTGCCCAATTTACATCATTATACAATAAATAAGATAATTCTTTAAGTTTGTTATCTATATATCCATTTTTATAAACAGTAGATTCAAACTTATCTTTCGTATTTTTTATCTTTTGTTTAGCAATTTTAATATAGTAAAATTTATCTCCATTAACCGTTTTAAATCTAATATAATTTGTTTCTTTATGTATTTTATTTTTAATTTGGCTTAATTGCATTTTTGTATCTTTTAACATCTGAGTACCCTCTGGTAAAACATACAAATATACGATAGCAGCAATGACAATGAATATACCTGCATAAATTATAGATAATTCATTACTTTTTTTATCCTTTAATGCTAGATCAATTTTCTCCAATATTTTATCAGATGCTGCCATTTAAAACTACCTTAATTTTACTTAAATATATATGTTTTTTGCTATCTCTTCGTATCTCTTTGGTACTTATACCATACTTTTTCATCTGGGTTAATGCTTTTATCAATTCTGTTATATTTTTATCTTTTCTACTAAAGACAGATAACACAAGTGTCATATCTTTTTTATTATTTGAAATATCCAAATCATAAATCTTAGAATGATATTTATTTATTTGTTTAAATATATTAACCATGATTTTAACTTTCATAGGATAATGGACTTTTTTATTATAAATTTGATTTAACAATTTTTCTCTAAAATTCAGTTTTTTAGACTCTCTATTAAGTTTGTTCTGAACAAGTTCTTGTTTTTTACCCAAAGCAATCAATTGATTTTTGATGTTTGTTGCCTCTAAAAACAATTTATGCTCTTTTTTATTTAATTGCAAAAGTTGTAATTTTATAAAATATGCATATCCAAATTGGTAAGCAGGATATGCTAATGATACCAAAAGAGAAAGTAAGAAAATTATTGCGATTTTACCGCTTGGTCTTTGTCTAAACGGAGGAGGTCTTTTAAAGATAGAAAAATTTAAACTCTCATCAGGCTCATCAATATAATCTAATGCCGTTAAAATCATAAAATTATGCAACTGTTCACTTTTTACTTCTTTTGCGTTTTTGGCAATTACAAAATTTAATTCATGAGGTTCGATATCAATATAAGTTCTTATATATCTGTCAATATTTTTAAATAAACCAATACTTGAATTTATATATATTCTATTTATATTTTCAATCAAGTATGCTCTTTTAGCATAAAAAATAACATCATTTATATATACAAACATTTCTTTATAAAGTTTTATTATAAGTCTTTGATTTTCTTCTGAAATATTTAACGATCTTCCAGTAAGTATAAAATTGATAAAATCTTCATACTGGATACTTTCACCGGTTATTTCACAAAATTTTTCATGCATTCTTTCAATAGAAAAACTTATTGACTTTGAGTAAATATATTCACCATCGGCATAAATAGCTAGAAAAGCATCTTTCTCTTTAAAATACAAGAAACAATCTACGCTATCTTTTTCTAAAAGATTTTTATTATATAATGATTTTAAAAGTAGTGATTCAGGGATAATATAATCAATATACTTTACTTTTTTAACAACTTCAGCAAATTCTTCTTTGATTTTTAATGTTTCGATAGCAAATACATTAAACTTTCTCAAGCTACTGTTTTCAAAACCAAAAAATTCTTTGTAAAAAACAGTATATTCAACAGCAGGATCAAAATTTAATTCATCATAAACTTGTATATCTATTGCACTGTCAAGATCTTCATCAGGTATATTTCTACTAATCTCAATAGAATCAGTAATTAAATTTTTAGAACTTATAGTAGATATGTAAAAGTTTTCTTTTTTAAATCCGGAAAGTTTATTTAGCTTAATTTCATTATTTTGAAAACTATATGATTTTAAACTACTTGGATCAATAGTTATTATCGAAGTATATCTTTTTCTGCTAATTTGTTTTTTCACCATCTCACCACCCGTTTTTTACATATTACATATTTAGGTATTTTATAGATTTTTGACTTAAAGCAACCTTTAAATAACATATTTTAATAATATATTTTAATAATATATTAATTTTTTACTCTATAACCTATATCGGTTAAAGATTTTTTATCTTTACTCCACCCAGGTTTCACTGCAACTTCTAGTTTTAAAAAGACTTTTTTCTGACATAATTTCTCAATATTCTGCCTTGCCTGCATGCCTATCCTTTTTATTGATGATCCGTTTTTACCTATAATTATGCCTTTTTGACTGCTTTTTTCTGTTATTATTTTTGCATAAATTTTTTCAATTTCTATAGATTCTTCTACTTTATCAACCACCACATCACTCAAGTATGGTATTTCATCACTTAGATTCTCAAACAAAGCTTCTCGTATATATTCTTTGTAAATTTCTTTCAAGTTTTCTGTGGTTAATATTTCAGGGTCATAAAGATATGGATGATTTGGAAGATATTTGAGTATTATATCAAGCAAAGTACTCTGTTTTGTTCCTTTTTTAATTGAGATTGGTACTAATTCTAAAAATATATTCTGATATTGATGATACTCTTGCAATTTTTTCAATAGCTTATCTTTACTTATTAAATCCATTTTCGTAAGAAGTACAATATGAGGTCTATTTTTTTTATTTAATTTTAAAAATTCCTCATATTCTGCTATATTGTCTTTCACAGAAGCTAAAAATAGCACAAGATCACAATCTCCTATAGCCTTCATAGCTTCTTCAAGCATAAATTTATTTAGCAATCTTTCTTTGTGATGAATTCCGGGAGTATCAACAAAAATAATTTGTGCATTTTTATGCATTACTATAAAATTCATTCTTTTTCTAGTAGCATTGGCTTTATGTGAAACCAAAGCCAATTTCTCACCAATAAGCCAATTTAAAAGTGAGCTTTTACCACTATTTGGTCTACCTGCAACAGCCACGAACCCTGATTTTTCTTGATTATCTATATCAAATCCTTTCTCTCAAAGTATATACCTTGAAGTTTCCTCATCTTCAACCACTTCATCTAACTTTTCATGAATTAAATCTTTTGTTACTACTATTTTCTCTCCACTATGTTCATCTGCATCAAAACTTATATCTTCAAGAATTTTCTCAATAACCGTATGAAGTCTCCTTGCACCTATATCTTCAGTCTTTTCATTTGTCATATGAGATATTTTAGCCATTGATCTTATAGCATCATCTTCAAATACAAGCTCAACATTTTCAGTTTTTAAAAGTGCCTCATACTGCTTAAGAAGTGAATTTTTTGGTCTCGTTAATATTTGATACAATATATCTTCATCTAACGAACTTAACTCAACTCTAAGAGGAAATCTACCTTGAAGCTCGGGTATAAGATCACTTGGTTTTGTAAGGTGAAATGCTCCCGCAGCTATAAAAAGAATATGATCACTTTTAACAACGCCATATTTTGTATTGACACTACTTCCCTCAACTATAGGAAGCAAATCTCTTTGTACACCTTCTTTACTTGGATCTTGCCTGGAGCTGTTTGTCTGGCTGACAGCGATTTTATCTATCTCATCCAAAAAAACAATACCACCATTTTCAACTCTTTTCAATGCTTCACTTTTTACCGCATCCATATCAAGTAAATTCTCACTTGCTTCATTTTTTAGTATTACCTTTGCATCTTTGATACTGACTTCTTTTTTAATTTTTTCTCTGTTGCTGCCAAGAATTTTCACAAAAGACTCTTGGACTTTTATAATTTCAGGTGGCAATGAACTATCATTTCCTTCTCCAAAACTTTTATTTATCTCTATCTCTATCTTAAGATCATCCAATTCTTTATCTCTAAACTTTTTAAGCATTCTTCTATAACTTTTTTCATAATCATCTCTTTTCTCAGCAGTCGCACCTTTTGGAAGTGGGGGCAAAAGTTTTTCCAAAATCTTTTTTTCTATGTATGTTTTTATGGCATCTTTGTTTTTTTCTTTATGTTCACTTTTTACTAAGTTTACTGAAGCAGCTGCCAAATCTCTTATCATAGACTCTACATCTCTACCTACAAAACCCACTTCAGTGTATTTGCTGGCTTCAACTTTTATAAAAGGCAAGCTTAACATTTTTGCCAATCTTCTTGCAATCTCAGTTTTACCAACTCCGGTTGAACCTATCATCAATATATTCTTAGGCATTATTTCATCTTGCATCTCTTTTGGCAGTTTCATTCTTCTGTACCTGTTTCTAAGAGCTATTGCAATAGCTTTTTTCGCATCTTTTTGCCCTATGATATATTCATCTAAATATGAAACTATCTCTTTTGGTGTCAAATTCATTTATTTTTATCCTCATTATCTAAAGTATAAATATTTATATTATTGTTTGTATATATACAAAGCTCACTTGCTATTTTCAAAGACTCTCGAACTATCTCTTCACTACTTAGGGATGAATATTTTTTTAATGCCCTTGCAGCAGAAATAGCAAAATTGCCACCACTTCCAATAGCTGCAATAGTCTTATCTTCAGGTTCAACAACATCTCCGGTGCCACTTAAAATAAAAATATGTTTTGTATTAAGTACAATCATCATAGCTTCCAGCCGTCTTAAGTATTTATCTTTTCTCCACTGTTTTGAAAACTCAATAGCTGATTTTAGCAAATCTCCTTTTTTTTGTTCAAGAATACCCTCAAACATATCAAAAAGGTTAAAAGCATCAGCAGTGCTTCCGGCAAATCCTGCTAAAACTTTACCACTATGTAGTTTTCTTATTTTGACAGCATTGCCTTTTAAAACCGTATTACCAAAAGTAACTTGTCCATCGCCACCTATGACAGCGTTGCTTTCACCTTTTAAAGCAAGTATGGTTGTTGCATCAAACATTCTTTATTCTCCATCAACTGCAAGATTCAATTTTGCATGTATTCCATGACCTAATTTCAATGATACTTCATAATTGCCCGTTGCTTTTATAGCTTTGTCAATTTCAACACTTTTTTTATCTATATCAAATCCTACTTGTGCAAGAATTTCTTTTGCAATCTCTTCTTTTGTGACAGAACCGAATAAAGAACCGTTTGCACCTAATTTTCTTTTTATAATTATAGTTTTATTCTTCAAATTTTTCTCTATATCTTTAAGTTTTTTAAGTTCGGTCTCTTGCTCTTCTCTTATCCTTTTTTGTTCTTCTTCCCACTCTTTAATCACCTCTTTTGTTCCGACTTTAGCAAAACCCTTTGCAACTAAAAAATTTCTTCCATATCCATCTTTTACCTCTTTTATCTCACCAGCTTTTCCTAAATTTTTCACATCTTTTATAAGTAATACTTTCATTTTTAAACACCTTTTATAATTTTACTTGGAATTATAGCGAAAAATTGATGATTATTTGGTCATGCTGTATAGATAAAAAAATATTTATATCATAATATAAAAAATATTATTATTATTTTCATATCTATATCTTAAAGTTAAATTATGAGTTTCAAGAATATTATGAACGATATAAAGACCCAAACCAAAGCTTTGGTTTGCTTTACTACTCTCTTTAAAAAATGGTTCATAGTATTTTTCCAAAGGATATTTTAGTTTTTCTCCTTTATTGATAAAAGAGATTTTATTTTCTGTAATTTTAATTATTGCCTTTGTTCCTTTTGAGTATTTTATAGCATTATCAATAAGGTTTTTTATTGCTATACTAAATAATTTAAAATTTGCTGCAATTTTTTTATTTTTAGAAGAATTTTGAATATCAATAAAATCTCCTTCTTCAAAAAGCAAATCAAGAGCATTGTCCACAATATCAATAACGAAATACTCTTTTTTTATTATCTCCTTTTCAGAAGATATAAGCTCTTCTATAGTAGCAAATTCATTTATTAGAGTTTCAAGTCTTAAAAATACTCTTTCCATTTTTTCTGTATTCACACTACTTGATGGTAATTTTGTAAGAAACCTACCTTTTGTTATAGGAGTTTTGAGCTCATGCATTATATTTCTTAAAAATATATTCCTTGACTCTTTTAGCTTTTTTAAGTTTTTAATAGCTTTATCAAATTCACTTGAAAGCACTGATATCTCATCTTTTCCTTTTATTTGATAATCTATATCAAAATCACCCTCACCCATTTTTTTGATTTTGCTTTGTAAAACTTTTAGTGGGTATAGTTTTCTTATAATTGATATATAAGAAAAAAGTAAAATTATCACGATAACAATTAGTGTAATTAGCATAAATTTAGTATTTCTAACATCTGAATTATTGTCTTTAAGCAAAAGATGCATCATGGGGTTTTTTAGTGAGATATAGTAATGATTTGCTTTTTGATAAACTCTCATTTTATACATAGGCATTGTGAAATTACAAACATTATTCA
>WFMT01000232.1 GCA_015488975.1 Campylobacteraceae bacterium
AATGTCCAGATGGGAGAGAACATAAATGCTCTTTATGCCCTTATTTAATCACAGGAAAGCTTTTTATCAACGGCATCACACTCAAAGCGAATCAAGCACTTGCAAAATTTCAAAGAGATGCCGTCTTAAAACAAGAAGAAGATGCCAAAGGCTATAAAAATCAAGCACTTGCGGAGTCTTTAGAGTTGTCACTCGAAGAGATTTTGGGATGGCAGGAGATTATGGAAAAGGTCAATGGCACTCTTTTTAAAGAGAATAAAAATGTTAAAAGCGTATCAGATATTATTCCATATGAGAAAGACTCTAAGAGCGCATTTGCTTATGAGGCGTATGAGACAGAGCTAACTTACCTTGCAAATGAGTATGATGCACAGATGGTAGGCATAGAGCATGACAGAATGGGATTGAAAGTCTTGACAATAAAAGCTCTGAAAATAGCAAATGCAAAACATGACGATGATGCGTTTTCTCTCATTACAGAAGATGAGACGAATGCTATAAACTACATGATGCGTTATTATGAAGGAGATGCAATTGAGAACAAAAGTTTTCATAGCTTCTTGGAGCAAATAAAGAAGCCTACAAGTAGGTAAAATATGTCAGTTTGTGAATTTTTCAAGCTTTTTTGAAAACATCTGTTACTATTTTTTCATTAAACGAGAGGGAGATGGCATGGATACTTTAAATGTTGACTTTACTGAGGTGATGGAGAGAGTTTCAATCATCATGGAAACAGAGTTGGGTGTTGTTCCGTATGATAAGAATATTGCAAACGAGCTAGGTTTATCCCCTACACAGTTTGCAAATAACAAAAAAAGAAACAAGATACCCTATTTTGAGATTGCAAGGTTTTGCGACAAATACGAAATTACGATCAACTGGATACTTCTTGGCAAAAGCAGTATGAGGCTAATTGAACGAGAAGAAGATATTTATAAAATTCGCTTAACTGAAAATATAAATGCCTCTTGTGGTGGCGGTGGTTTTTGCGAAGAAGAGGCTGAAATAAAATACATCTACATTGATAAATATTCCATTGAAAAACTTGGAATTACCAATGTTGATAATGTTGAAGCGATACATGCAGTCGGTGACTCTATGTATCCTACGGTAAAAGAAGATTCAACGGTTCTGATTGATAAAACGGCAAATACTCTGAAGCCAGGTGGTGTTTATGCCGTAAACACCATTAGTGGCCTTTTTATTAAGAGGTTAGCAATTAATCCTAACGGCGGTATTGATTTAATTTCAGATAATAAGCTTTACGATACTATTACAATGTTGGCAGATGAGATGACAATAGTAGGCAAGGTTGTCGGCTCTTTGGAAAAAATTTAATTGTAGGAAAATAAGAAATAGGAACAGGTACAATTATTGGATTGAGTATTTTTTGGTGATATTGCTGTTCTTATTTTTAGGAACCAATATATTGAATGAAGAGATAGAAAAAGAAAAGTCTAAGCACAACAAGGACAAAAAGAGTCAAAGTGATAATAACTGAACTAATCAGGAACAAAAGTATTAAGATCACTGTAGCTACTTGTACCATTCTAGCAGATAAATCCAAGAAGGAATAACATGCGAAACGCGACAGAGAAGTTTTTAAACTCTTTGATACAGGATGAAATTCCAACAGAAAACGCACCACTTATGCAGTTTATATATAAAAACCATGCAACAAAAAGCTATATTGATTTTGAGGTGGAAGGTGTGAAAAACACCATGCCGCCTAATCTTGCAATTGAAGTCTTTTTGCATAAGATCTCAAAAGAGGACTATGTCTTGCCTCAATCACTCCTAAGAGAGTTAAAAGATGAAGATATCGATCTCTTTTTGCAAGCACCTTTTGATAATAAAATCTTAGAAGAGATGGAAAAGTATATTTATGTGCATAAAGATCAAGAGTTATATACTGATATGTATGGCTTTGAATATGAGGTAATAGAAAGAAGCAAGAGTGAGGTTGTTTTAGAGTATGCAGATGCGCATAGCTGTACAACGATAGTAGTTGATGGGGAAAACTTTTTATATGATCCTCGACACCTCCAAGGAATTATTAGAGACTTTACTCAATATTCAGAGTATTAGAGGTATAAATATTTGTAAAGGAGATGCCAATGGTAGGATTTGAGACGATGATATTTAACTATAACGAAGGAATGCATGCTATTGGTCTACTTCCCAAAGATAAATATATTAGTGGAACGATGTTTATAGGAAACATACTACAATCGCTTATATTAGCATATGGCTTTTTTGCGATAGTGTTATCCAAGAGAGGATATGCAAAAATATTTGAAAAATATAGTGGATATCTTATACTAATTTTTATGACACTTTTTTTTGGCTCGATGTATTATTTTAAGCAGTATGGGGCATTATTGTTTTTTACTTCTGTAATTGTACTAACACTTGTTATAGGAGTACGAAAAGAGCTCAAGGGATTGAGAGAATGGCTTGATGAGAAATTTGGCTGGATGTTTTAATAAAATTTGAAGTAACAGAGAGAACAGATGATCGCATACATTAATCCGGGATTTATAATATTAGGAAGCATAACTATTGTTGCAGTTTTTTTGGCAATTATTCTCGCATCAGGAAAAGCCCACTCTGAAAACAAAAAGACGAAAGCAACTCCCATAGGATTTACCATTATATCCTTTATCTTGGTATTCATTTTATCTGATGGCTATACCACAAAAAATAAAATTGAAAAAAACATAGCACTCTTTAATAATAAAAGTGCACTAAGATGTGCGACACTTGGTACTGCTTATCTAGTTTCCAAACAAACAGGTTGGAAACTAGATAAAGAGGACTTTATTAAAGATTCAATTCTTCTTAATGCAAGATATTGCGAGGAGAAAAGATAATGGGGTATATAAACATAATTGCATTTTCAGCATTTACATTTTAGTAGTTTTAGTGCTTATATTATTGGCTTTCAAAAGAGTCGATAAGAGGGTAGATGGAAGTTCAGGTGTCTACGCTAGACAGCAGATTGCGATATAATGATAGAAAAAAACAATAAATTGAAGAGAAGCAAAAATGGAAGAAATTAAAGCACTAGCTGTGTTGAGTATAGCAATAATACTATTTTATATTTCAATAAGAAAAACTTAAATTGGATACTAGGATGCTAAACAATAAGCAGAAGGAGATATGTTGGAATCAAAATTAGAGCTAAAATGTCCGAGTTGTGAGGAAGACAATACAGTTAAGCTTTCTTCTGAGATAAAATGTAAAAAATGCGAAAAAGACTTAACAAAGTGGAAATATGGGAAGATAAAAAATAAAGCTTTAATTGTATGGACAGTTTTTATTTATGGAGCAGTACCTGCTTATGAAATTGAAAAATATATGCATCATGAAGATAGGTATCCTACGGCTACTGAATATTCAATTGTAGACAACTGTATTTTTAAAGATAAAAGACCATTAAGCAGAGCTTACATAAAACAAAAAAAAGCAATATGTGTATGTGCGTTATCAAATACGATGAAAAATATCGATTATAATGAGTATAAAAAAGATCAAGAAAAATTTATGGATATATTTGAGCAAAAAGCTGTTCAGTGTCAGTAGAGCAAAAACACTCTACTGAAAAGTTTATCTACTAGGGCAATTACCTCTGCCACCGCCTGATGGATTCCCTGTTGTACTCGGTCCGTTTGGAGGAGTACATCCGCCTGATCTTCCCATTTTATTTACCTCCTTTGCTTGAGTTATGTGCAGCAGCTCTTTGTGCTCTGCCTGCGAAGTGCCCTTTTGGTGCACCGCCTCCATTTGTCTTAGCTGCACCAGCTTGAATTCTAGCAGCTGCCGATGTTGTCATTTTTGTACCTTTAGCCATGATGGCTCCTTTTTGATTTATTCCTAAACAAAGGTTTAGGTTGGTAGAATTGTAAAGTAAGTCGAGGGGACAATTAGGGACAATATGAAAGATGAACTCAAGCAGAGGCAACAAGAACTCAAAGATTGGTTAAAAAAACTAGGCTTATCTCAGAATGTATTTGCTGAGAGAGTCTTTTATGAGATGAATGAAAGTGACAACGAGAAAGAGATAAAACAATTTACTGAAAGATTTAAAAAAGCCATTAATAGAGATAGTACAGATATCAGTTTAATAGAAAGCTACTTAAAGATTCTCTATCAACAAAACGAGTTTTTAAAATTAGGCCTAGTTGTTCATGAACCCTATTGCGATGATGAGTTCTCTGATTTATTTAATAAAAGAATGAAAAAAATCTCTAAAAATATAACGGATAAACTTCTCGAAAAAGATGATGAGTAAAATATGCTTGATCTTTCAGTGATTTTAGCCCAGTTGATACAATTGTGGTGGCTTATTCCAATAATTGTAACTGTCTTGTTTTTTAAATCAGCTACCGGCAAAGGAATTGTTGGCGAAGGAATGCTTAACGCTTTTCTCGGTATCTCACTGGATCAAGAAGAGTACCGGCTTTTAAAAGATGTAACACTGCCAACTGAAGATGGAACTACTCAGATAGATCATATTATAGTCTCACGCTATGGTATCTTCGTGATAGAGACAAAAAACTACAAAGGTTGGATATTTGGCTCAGAACATCAAAAAAGGTGGACACAGAGCATCTATGGCAAGAAACACACT
>WFMT01000233.1 GCA_015488975.1 Campylobacteraceae bacterium
AATAAAGCCGATGGAGTCATACTAGGCTGCACTGGGATAGGCATACTTGTAAAACAAAGCGATACCAATATAAAACTTTTTGATACTACGAAAATACATGCCAAAAAAGCAGTAGAATTGGCAACAAGGTAGTATTTTATATCTTCGGCTTACTAGTACTAGTATCACTATCACCAGACCCTGTCGTTTCCGTCGTTTATCACATTTATCATTAAAAAGAGAAGCCGGCTTATTAAATATGCCGTCTAGGTAGTGCCACAAAGTGATAAAAGCGGTACATTTTACCTCTGCGTATTGGTATATTTTTGGGTTGCGCTTGACAATAATATCACTCTTTGATGAATAACCGCACCATATATCAGCGCGGTATATTAGCTTTATGGTGGGTTAGATACAAAGCCAAGCCGGTACAAACCATACCGCCTACAATGTTTCCCAAAGTTACAGGAATTTCATTCCATAACCACCACTGACCAATACTTACCTTTGCTCCCAGCATGATGCCTGCAGGAATGACAAACATATTTACCACGGCGTGCTCAAATCCTTGGGCAAAAAATGTAAGTATAGGAAGCCACATCGCAAAAATCTTACCTATAGTTGTTGTGGAAGTCAGCGCCATCACAACTCCCAATGTTACCATCCAGTTACAAAGTATTGCCTTGACAAATACCGTTACCAAACCGTCACTTCCAAGTTTTTCATATCCCAATGTTTTAGCTTCAGCTATTTTTTTGATGATTTCTATAACAGGTGAAGTATCTACATGACCCAGTTTTGTAGCTGCTATGACAAATAAAGCGGCATATATGAGGCTGCCTATTAGGTTGCCTACAAAAACCCATGACCAGTTGGATAACATTTTGGAAAAATCTATCTTATTTTCTGCCAATGATGTAGGCAAAAGTGCAAAACTACCCGTAACAAGTTCAAGTCCTAAAAGTACTATCATAACAAAGCCGACAGGAAATATCAAAGCTCCTACTATCGGTGTATGTGTCTGGGCGGCTGCTGTGATAGCCAAAGTTGTGGCAAACCCCAAAAGTGCACCAGAAAGCGAACCTCTTATAAGCAAATCTTTTACGCCCAAACTTGCTTTGTATGTTCCAGCTGCTATCATTTGGTCTACTACCGCCTCAGGTTTTACATAACTCATTTATTCTCCTTCTGTTGTTTTCGGTATTATATCATCAAAAAAATATTTTATGAACAATTTATTGACTATTTTTTCATCACTTAGTTGATGAATTTATCAATTATTAGTGTTATAATTTTAAAGTTACATCATATTAAAGGTAAAAAATGCAAATATTACAAAAGGCAAAACTTGCCAGAAACAAAAAGATAAATAAAATAGAAAAAATAAAAGAGTTAAAAACTCCTATGGAAGCTTATGAAAAGATAGAAGAGTATACAAAAAATGGATATGACTCTACCCTAAAAGAGGATAAAGGCTTTTTTTGAAGTATTCCGGTATTTTTGGCAAACCAGCCACTCCAAATGAGTTTATGATGAGAGTAAGAATAAGGGGACGGACAGTTAAATTTTTATCAAGCCGTTGCTCTTAGAAAGATAGCAAATGGAGCTTATGGAGTCTTGTGATAGCAATAGCACTATCACCAGACCCCATTTATCCTCTCATTTATCCTCTCTAAAAGTGTGCCATGAAATTACCACTCATAAGTTTTCAAACTATTACCTATTTATTCTTCAATCTCAAGCAATAAAGTGCCAAAGTAGTTTGAGTGCTAAAAGATAGAGTAATCCTGCCATAATCTTTTTGATGTGATTCTGTTTGAGCTTGAATTGCATTATGTAGTTTCCAATGTAACCGCCTACAATAGCAGAGAGTGCAACAACAAGAAGCATACCCCAATCAAGCGGAACATAAGTAGCATAGGTGAAAAATGAACCAAGAGCAGAAAATGGCACAACAAAACTCACGGCAACAGCTACTTTTTTAGGCTCATACCCTAGAAGCGCCAAAAGGGGAATAAGGATATTTCCTCCACCCACTCCTAAAAGTCCAGCTAAAAATCCAACACTACCGCCTACTATAAAGAGTGTATATTTTGATTCTACATGAAAAAGAGCTTTTTTCTTGCCAAACATCATCATGGTTGCAGAGTAAAAAAGCATAAGCATATAAATAAATTTGACTAAGTTTTCATCTATAAAACTACTACTGTATGCTCCAAGCGGTGCAAAAATAAGCATAGTAACAGCAATGGGAAATACAAACTTATAATCAACCATTTTTCTTTTGATATTCATAATACTTGAAGTTATAGTTGTAGAAGCTCCCGCAAAAAGACCGACTGCTTTTGCTACACTAAAACCAAGACCTAAAAAGTTAAAAATTGGAATAAGTGCTATACCTGCACCCGCTCCACCCATAGAAAATATGGTAGAGAGCAAGAGTGTTATTAATGAGTAAAGTAGATAATCATGCATTTATACTACTACTTTAATATCTTCATCTAAAAATTGCATAATCTTAGCCTTAATTAATATAAAAATTATATTCTTTTATATTTAAAATAAGTTTAGTTTATTTCATTAAATATATACTAAAGCTTAAAACCTTCTATTATATTTTTTAGAATTGATATGACTCCATTTATTTGCTTTTGTGGAAGCATTGTATTAATTCTCCTTGGCACAACCGTTATCCTAAGTTAATTATTTACCAGACTCCTTGAGTATTTCTCAAATTTATTAGCATTTAAGCGCAGTTTATTTTGTAGTCTAAAAATAAACTCTCTATAAGTATGTGTAGTTGATTATGTAAGTTTCTTATCATTTCAATAGTAAGTTTTCTTTTCTTATTTAAAATTTCTGATACTCTAGACTTACTTCCCACAATCGCAACTAAATCTTTTTGCTTTAGATCTTCTTGTTTCATTCTAAATTTTATTGCTTTAATAGGGTCTGGAGCTTCTATCTTGTAGCGCTGTTCTTCATAAGCTTCAACTAAAGTTGTAAGCACTTCAAGTTCATCCATTTGCTGTGTATTTGGTTTAGCATCCATTAAACTTTCAATATGCTCTAATGTTTGAATATAATTTTTTTCATTTTTAATGGGTTTTTATATCCATCTTGTAACTCCTCAATATTTATTTTGTTATATTGTTTATGTGTCCTAAAAACTTAATAAATACAATTTTTGCATAATAGTTTATTGCAACTATCAATCTATATTTATTCCCTGTTATATTAAAGATAACTCTTGATAAAGCTTATGTGGTCTGGTGATAGTGATAGTCTATCACTATCACCAGACCTCGTTTATCCCTTTAAAAAATATAAAAATTTAGCTTCACCATATGCCAATCACCTTATAGCCTGCGCGGGAGAAAAGCATTGTCAGTTCGGCGTCATTCCAAATAAACCTGATGCCATCGATTTGGCAAAATATTTAGAAAAGCAGGTTTCTTTAGAAAGTGATGCAAAAGTCAGAATGTACTGGTCGGCATGTGTAAAAGGGTGTGGACTTCATGGCTTGGGTGATATTGGATTTGAAGGGTGTAAAGCCAAGCTGGAGGGCGAAAGTGTATACGGTGTACATATATTTTTGGGCGGCAGAACAACAAGAGATGCAAATATAGGCAAAAGTGTTTTAAAATCCGTTCCTTTACAATTTGCCAAATATTTTGTAGAGTCACTGATGATAGAGTATAAAAATTTAAGAAAAAAAAGAGAAAATTTTGAAGAGTTTTATCAAAGAGTGCTATCTAACTATTCTACAAGTGCCATAGGTTTTATAATGATGTTAAAAACATACATAAGAGTTTTAAATCTAAAGCTTAACATTGGCTTCAAAGAAAATGTAAAAACGGGAAAAAATGAAGTTTTTGAAATTTTTGAGGTAGGAAGAGCGTTATATAGGCAAATTGCAGGCTATGAGCCGTATGAGATATATGACTATTTCACTCCTGTATTTCCAAAAAAGCCGGTGAAATTAAAAAATACAGATAGATTTGAAGAAGGTTTTATAGAGATGATTAACAGTATGTTAAGAAGCGAAAAAAGAGCTTTAGTTTTTAGTGAATTTCATTTTGAAGAAATGGTATATAAAGTTTTAGCATAAACAACTATCAATATTTTACTATATTTTTTAAAGCCTTTTTTGTTATCATTTGCAACTTTTTAATTTTGAGGTTTTTATGCAGGCAAATGAATTTTTTTACAAAGATGAGAGGCTTCCTTTTATTGAAGTAAGATATACTAAAAATAGTAGCAAACACTACAAAGAGCATCTACATAAAACTTTTAGTATAGGTGCGATAGACAAAGGTGAAGTTCTTTATAAAGTAAAAGATAAAGAGGCTCTTTTAAAACCGGGGTCTTTAGCCTTGATACCTCCTCTACATATCCACTCTTGCAATCCTATAAATAATAAAGCTAGAAGCTATTATATGATTTATATAGATAAAGATTATGCCGCCAATATTCAAAACTCTCTTTTTTACAATGTTACTTTTTTAGAACCTACTACCATACTTTTAAACAATCCAACTTTATATAAAGAGTATATAGAGTTAGTAAAACTTTTTATAGATAAAAGTTTTTTACTAGAAAAGGAGCAAAAACTTATACTATTTTTGGAAAAAATATTTTTACAAACCCTGCAAAATAAAAAAGTAATTTTTACCTCAAAAATAGTCCAAGATGCCAAGGAGATACTATCAAGTGACTTGGACCAAGAGTTATCTCTTGAGGAATTGGCTCAAAAACTTAATTGTAACCCTTATACGCTTTTAAGAAATTTCAAAAAAGAGTTTGGCATAACGCCTTTTTCTTTCAGGCTCAATCTCCGTATAGAGTTATCAAAAAAACTCCTCTCTAAAGGTTTAGAGTTACCACAAATAGCACTAAAGTGCGGTTTTTTTGACCAAAGTCATTTTCAAAAATATTTTAAAAACATAGTTTTAACTACTCCAAAAGAGTATCAAAAAAATTTTAAAGAAGATAAAAATGTTTAAAAACAGCTCTTTGGCTTTGGGACATTTACTGGTGTTTGTCACCATCTTGATATGGAGTGTGGCATTTGTAGGCAATAAAATTTTGCTTTTTTATATAACTCCTATAGAAGTTATGCTTTACAGGTTTGCTTTGGCTTATGTTATACTTTTGTTGATACATCCCAAGATAAAAACATTTAAATCTATTAAAGATGAAGCTTACTTTTTTTTGATAGGATTTTTGGGTGTTTTTTTATATTTTCTGCTCGAAAATTTTGCACTAAAATACACCCAGGCTACTAATGTAGGACTCTATATGGGGGCAATACCGCTCTTTACGGCTATTATAGCTCATTTTATGCTAAAAGATGAAAAGTTAAATGCAAATATCATCATAGGTTTTACTTTAGCTATAGCAGGTATGGCTTTGATACTACTTGATGGAAAAGGTTTTAATTTAAGATTAAAAGGCGATATATTAGCCATAGCAGCAGCCGCAACATTTGCTTTATATTCAACCATACTAAAACTTGCACCTAAAAATTACCATTTTATAGTGATAACTAGAAAAAGCTTTTTTTATGCAGTCATTTTGATGCTACTTTATCATTTTACATCTCAAAAACCTTTACATCTTCAAGCTCTACTTTTACCAAAAGTTTACGGCAATATCATTTTTTTAGGACTTTTTGCCTCATCTTTGGCATTTTTATTTTATAAAAAAGGAGTAGAGATAATAGGTTCAATCAAATCCACCAATTATATCTACTTAGTACCACTACTAACCGCTATAACCGGCATCATCGTGCTAAATGAAAAAATTACAGTAAAAATGATAATCGGAGGAGTTTTGATACTTTTGGGTCTTTATATATCACAAAGAAGACCTAAACCGCTTTAAATTTCACCCCTCCAATGTTTTATAAAAACTCTCCGGCATGGTAGGGTGGCAAATATCATTGAATTTATCTCTTTTATAGATAATTTTGCATTGATGCAGATAGCAACATGGTTGATGACTTCTGTCATATCGTATCCCACCAGACGCCGTTTGTCATTTTATCCATTGCCAAATCATTATGCTACTTAGTATCGAAGTAATTATCATAGCAAAAATATTTTAAAATGAGTAGCTGTGTATTTTCACACAATAGCCTTAAAGTATATCATATAATATAGATATAAACCGAGTCGTGCTGCATAGGTATAAAACATTTCTTCCTTATACTGATTTTGGATTTATAAAAACCCCATTATTTAAGATTTTATTCCAAAGATTTTTATCTTTCCAATCATTTTTAATAGCACTTGAAAACTCTACATCTTTTAAATCAATTTCGCCCATATTTTCAAAATTATAAGCATCTTCTCTAAAACATTCAGCATATCCAGTAGCAGTTTCATGGACTATGATAGAGTGAAGCTTAACATTTTTCTCTCCATTTATAAACTTTGTTTGTTCTAAAATACGATCAATCGCAAGAAAAAAAACTCTACAAAATTGTTCTACACTGGGATTTACAGGTAAAACTACATATCTTTGATTAAATTTTTTTGCAAATTTTATATATTCTTGATCATCTTTGCTCCATAAAGTAATGCTATGGTCAAAACTCTCTATGATATCTTTTATAGATATTTTTATCAAACCAAAATCAAGCACCATTCCGGCATTATCCAAAAAGTTTGATTCTATCTTAATCTCAACTCTATAACTATGACCATGTATATTTTGACTACACCTTAAAGTGGAGCATTCTCTTACTATATGAGCATTTTCAAAATTGTATTCTTTTCTGATAATCATTCAAACCCCTCTTTTATCATCAAAAATTCTAATATGAATTCTATCTGAGTAATTATAGCCGTTTTTCATACAAAAAGAGAAAACATATTTGGCATTTTTCTTTAATTCTTTCTCATTTTCCCCAAGAGGCATACAGTATATAGGCAAATTAATATTTTTTGTTATTTTCTTTATCTCTTTATTATCTGTTTTTTTATCAACCACAAATTTAAAAAAAGATTTTTTCGCATATTTCGCATATTTCTTAATAACATTCTTTTTTATTCGCTTAGAATGAGGCACTTTTGAATTAGATAGCTTTACGCTCATGGCAAAAATTACATTTTTAAAATCAGTGTATTTTTCAAAATCCACATCCACCGTAGCATTTGTTTCTATTGTAATATCCCCATCAAACCATTTAATCAATTCATACAATTTTTTATAATAAAGCATCGGTTCACCGCCTGTTAAAACAAGCGAAGGGTGATATTTTTTATATTTTTTAATCTCTTTTTTTATTTTATCTATAGAAGTTTTTTTCCAACTGTTTTTGTAACAACTATCAACTGCAAAATAACTATCGCACCTTTTATTATTAAATTTACATCGAAGATTACATCCTCCAACTCTTACAAATATTGAAGGCGTTCCACAATATTTACCCTCCCCCTGCAAAGAGTAAAAAATTTCACTTATTGGTAACATATTTTTTATTATTCCTTTTATTGATATTATCCGCTACATACTTGGCACTACTAAAATACTACCGAGAGCCATAACCTCTAAGTTCACTACTTACACCAGCTACTTCTCCCGCAAAAAATGCTAAAGTGAATGCTAAAGGGGTCTGGCGATAGAGATAACCCAAAGTACTATCACTATCATCAGACCCTATTTATTTTTATTCCTATTTTTTATAACAAAACCCCTATCTATGCCTACTAAATCCTTATAAAACTTAGCCTTTATGAAAACGATTGTAACAAAAATATCCTCAAGTATATCTAAAACAAAGAGGCAACAAGAGATATAGCCTGATAGTGGGTGGCCCGGTATTGGGAATAAAGATTATGCCCAATACCGGGCCCTGTATTTCCCCTTTGTTTTTGTGCTATCATGTATGCAAATCAGATATGAAAGGAGTAATAAAATGATCCAGATTATTGACGATATCGGAAATGGTGTCATAGGTTTTAAACTTAGTGGCAAAGTTGTTGATGAAGATTATGAGAAGACACTTATTCCTGCATTGCAGTCAAAATTCAAAGAAAATGGTAAACTAAAAGTATTATATCAAGTGGGCAGGGATTTTGATTCTTATGATTTTTCAGCTTTAAAAGATGATGTAAAAACTGGTTTTATGTTTTACTCTGCTTGGGAAAAGATAGCTGTAGTTAGCGATATAAGCTGGATTATAGATGCTGCAAAAGGCTTTTCTTTTACAATTCCAGGAGAAATTAAAACTTTTAGCAATAAAGATATAGAAAAAGCTAAAGCTTGGCTTTTAAAGAAAAATGTACTTCATCCAAATTTAAATATGTCATTTGATGCCAAAACAAAAACAGTTATTTTTGAACCACTGGGAGCTTTGAGCAAGGATGACTTCATAGAAGCAAAAGAACTTATAGATCCGTTTATTGAAGAAAATGGAAAATTAAATGGCATCATCATCTATACAAAAGATTTTCCAGGATGGAAATCATTTGGAGACTTTATAACTCATATGAAATTCATAAAAGAACATCACAAACATATAAAAAAGTTAGCCTTTGTAACTGATTCTTTTGTCGGAGACTTAGGAGAAAAAGTTGGAAGCCATTTTATAAGTGCAGAAATTAAAAATTTTGACTACAATAAGCTTCAAAAAGCAAAGGATTGGATAGACTCATAGAAAATTATATTGATGATTTTGGAAAGACTTATTTATAAGCTGTGATAAATACTATTTCATCTTCTATAATAAATTGATTTGATGTATTTTCTTTTTCCAATTCATCAATACCTTGAATTATTTCATCATCTGTAAAAACACTTAAATCAGACATGAATCTTGACTTAAGCATACTATACCATTCATCTTTTGGTAATTTGAATGTGAAACTTTCAAGTGAAACACTGGTCTTAAATTTACTTTTTTCCAATTCTAAAACCATCTCAGAGTATGATGGTTGATTTTTATAAAATTCTTTTTTGGCTTTTTGGAACAAAGGAAATTTGTTATTTCTTGGTCTTGTATATATTAAAATTCTACCATTATCTTCTATTGTATGGTAAATATTGTGCCATAACTTTTTTCTATCTTTAATATGATGTATGACCTCTTTAAATAATATTTTATTGTATGCAGACTGCAAGTCATCTAAAAATCCAAATACATCTGAACAAATTATTTCAAAGTTAGAATATTCTTTTGCAAGTTTACACATTTTAGATTCAGGCTCTACACAGTAAGATTTTTTTAATTCAAATTTGTTGTCAATCATGTTGGTAAATGTTCCTGTACCCCCGCCTATATCCACAAAAACATCACTGTTCTTTAAATCCAGATAATATCCTATTTTATCAACAGCCCATGTTTTATATTTATCTGAAAATCTCCATACCTTATTAAAATCTTCTGCGATACTCTCATAATGCTTATTCGTCATTATTCTCCTTTGGCTTTGAGGGGTCTGGCTTTGAGGGTCTGGTGATAGCAATAGCCAAAGCACTATCACCAGACCCTAATCCTTAAGGGATATTTTAGCCTATTAACACATTTATCATCATATTAACAGACAATTTGTCTTTTTGATAACTAAAATAGTATTAAAAAGACAAATATATTTCTGTAATTATAGTATATTTTTGCAAATATCTAAATAACACCTGCATAAAAGAGATAAAGATATATCAATAAAATTTTACAAAACCGAGTCAAAGATGCTATAATGTCCACTAATAAATAGTTATTCGTTCCCGCTTCGCGGGAACGAATAACGCTGAGTTCAGCACTTCGTGCCTGCTCCGTTATGTCATTCTACGCTCCGCTACGAATAACAAATCGTAGCATTCACCATTTAAGTTAATTTC
>WFMT01000234.1 GCA_015488975.1 Campylobacteraceae bacterium
CATGAAAAGTTAGGGTGCTCTGCTGCGTTCCCGCCCTGAAGCATTATCCTAAAAACCCATTGCACAGGTCTGAAGAAGAGCATTGAAAATACCTTGATATTCTCAGTGCTAAAACGAATTATAGTGAAATATAGTTGAATTTTAGATAAAAGAGAAGTTCATGGCTTAAAGTGAATTAAGTTTTATCAAATATTTGAACAAGTATAATCTAAATATAAAAAATTTAATTTTTAAAGGAGAAATGTATGAGGATTTTTAAAAGCATAAAATTAATCTTTATTATTACTTTACTTATTGGTATAAGTTTTAGTATTGCTAATGCGAAACAAAAAGTTTATCATTGGAAACTTGCAATGACTTGGTCAAAAAACTTACCCCCGTTTAGCAGCACAGTTTATAAATTTGTTAATGATGTTAAGTTGATGAGCAATGGAAAGTTAATAATCAAAGTTTACTCTAAAAATCAAACTAAATCACCATTTGGAATATTTGATATGGTAAAAAATGATAAATATCAAATGGGTCATACCGCATCATATTATTATAAGAGTAAAAATCCAAGCACAGTCTTTTTTACAACTATTCCATTTGGTATGACTGCGCCTGAACAATGGGGATGGTTTTATTATGGAAATGGCATGAAATATATGGAAGAAGTATATAATAAATATAATATTATGGCTTTTCCAGGAGGTGCAACAGGAAATCAAATGGGTGGATGGTTTAAAAAACCGATTAATTCATTGAAGGATCTTAAAGGTCTTAAGATGAGGATTCCCGGACTTGCGGGTGAAGTTATGTCAAAACTTGGAGTAAAAGTAACAAATATAGCTCCTGGAAAATTATATAATGCTCTTAAAAGTGGTAGTATTGATGCATTAGAATGGGTTGGGCCTGGTATGGATATAAGCATGGGTTTTCAAAAAATAGCAAAATATTATTATACCGGATGGCATGAGCCTGCAACATCTTTATCATATTTTATCAATAAAAAAGAGTGGGATAAACTTCCGTTATATTTGAAAGCTATATTAAAAGATGCTATGAAAGCAAATGCATTTGATATGTATGTTCAAAATTATGATATGAATGCAAGAGCTTGGAAAAAGATGAAAAAACAGTATCCTCAAATTCAAATTAGAACATTTTCTAGAACTATTTTAGATGCTATGAAAAAAGCAGATGATGAAGTATTGGCAGAATATGCTTCAAAAGATCCAATGTTTAAACAAATTCTTCAGGATCAAAGAAAATATTTAAAAATGGTAAGAGAATGGACAAAGATGTCAGATTTTTTATATCTAAAGTCAAATATGTATAATCAAGAGTAATTCTTAAAATAATTAATTACGAGATGTACTTTTGAATAAAAAAACCATAGGGCTGTTTATACCTTGCTATATCAACGAGATATATCCAAATGTTGCTCTTTCAACCCTGAAATTGCTTGAACAATTTGGCTATGAAGTCATATATCCGTTTAATCAAACTTGTTGTGGACAACCTATGGCAAATACAGGGTGTTTAAGTGATGCAAAAAAGCTTGCCCTTAGATTTGTAAAAATTTTTAAATCTTATGATTATATAGTAGCACCAAGTGCTAGTTGTGTTTCAATGGTGAAAAATCATTATAGTCAATATACAAATGATACTCCAGAATATAAACACATACAAAAAAATATATATGAGATTTGCGAATTCCTAACAGATATTGTAAAGGTAAAAAAACTTGATGTGAGCTTTCCTCATAAAATAGGCTTCCATCAAAGTTGTCATGGATTAAGAGAGTTAAATCTTGCACTCAGTAGTGAACTTAATCTTCCATATTATTCAAAACCTCTATATTTACTAAAACTTGTTAAAGATATAGAAATAGTAAAACTTAAAAGATCTGATGAATGTTGTGGTTTTGGCGGTACTTTTAGTATAAATGAGCCTGAAATCTCCGTGCAAATGGGAAAAGACAGGATAAAAGATCATCTTGATTGTGGTGCAGAGTATATAGTTGGTTATGATAGTTCTTGCCTTATGCATATGCAAGGTATTATAAAAAGAGAGAAGTATAATATAAAAACTTTACATATTGCGGAAATTCTTTCAGGAAGTATAGAATGAACCATGCACTTAAAGCAAAAGAATTTTTAAACAATGCTTCTTTTGCTTCTTGGCAAGACAGTGCTTTATGGTTTCTCAGGCAAAAAAGAGATGATGCCATTAAAGAAATTAAAGAGTGGGAGAGTTTAAGAGAGCAAGCTGATAATATAAAAGCACATACTTTGTCCAATCTTGATATTTATCTCGAAGAATTTGAAAAAAATGCTCTTAATAACGGGTTAAAAGTATATTGGGCGAAAGATGCGTTGGAGCATAATCAAATAGTATATAAAATTTTAAAAGAAAATGGTGCTAAAAAGGTAGTAAAAAGTAAATCAATGCTAACTGAAGAGTGTCATTTAAATCCTTTTTTAGAAAATGAAGGTATAGAGGTAATTGATACGGATTTGGGTGAGAGGATAATACAATTAAGAGGTGAAAAACCAAGTCACATTGTACTTCCGGCAATCCATCTTAAAAAGGAACAAGTAGCTCAAACCTTTGAAAAGTTTTTACATACAAAAAAAGGAAACAGTGATCCCGCTTATCTTACAAAAGAAGCGAGAGTTCATTTAAGAGAAAAGTTTTTAAATGCTGATGCTTCGATAACTGGAGTTAATTTTGCAGTTAGTGAAAGTGGTAGTTTTGTAGTATGCACCAATGAAGGTAATGCAGATATGGGAACATCTTTAACAAAGCTTCATATTGCTTGTATGGGTATTGAAAAAATTATTCCAAAGGTTGAACATTTAGGAGTTTTTATAAGGATGTTAGCAAGAAGTGCAACCGGTCAAAGCATAACAACTTATACTTCACACTATACCAAACCTGCAAAAGATAAACAAATACATATAGTCATAGTAGATAATGGAAGAAGTAAAATATTATCCCAAAAAGATTTTATAAAATCATTGCAGTGTATAAGATGTGGGGCTTGTATGAATACCTGCCCGATATACAGAAGAAGTGGCGGACACAGTTACTCTTATACGATCCCAGGACCCATAGGCTCACTCCTTGGCTCAAACAGAGATTTGAAATACAATGGCGATAGTGCTTTTGCATCTACACTTTGTGGCTCTTGTGTGGATATTTGTCCGGTAAAGATTGATATTACACATCAACTTTTATCTTACAGAAAAGATTTTGTAAAACAGGGGTATTTAATCTCTTCTAAAAAATATGCCCTAAAAGTTGCCACATTTGTTTTTTTATATCCTGTTTTAACAAAACTTGTATTTAAGACTGCAAAATTTTTGATGCCGTTAATTCCTAGAAAAATTTTATATTCAAAATATAATGTTTGGGGGAGGGGGCGGGAGATGCCGACTTTAGCAAAAAAAAGTTTCAGCGATATTTATAAAAAGATGAAAAAATGAGTAAAAGCAGTATCTTAAATGCTATCAAAAATGCTAATATAAAAAAAGTAGAATTAAAAACTTTTGAGACAATTTTCACAACCTATGATGACAAGGAAAGTGTTTTTAAAACAAATCTTAAAAAAGCCGGCGGCGAGGTTTTTGAAATTGAAAAAGAAAAGATAAACCAAAAGATAAATGAACTTTTTGGATCATCAAAAAAAATAGTATCTTTTGTTGAAGGTTATAAAATTAATACGATAGATAAAAATAGTTTTTATTCTCCAAAAGATTTAAAAAAAGCAAATATAGCAGTAGTAGAGGCAAGTTTTGGAGTTAGTGAAAATGGAGCACTCTGGTGTGATGAGAAAAGTGTTAAATTTAGATCAATTTATGTTATATGCGAAAATTTAATAATTTTATTAAATAAAAAAAATTTGTTAAATAATATGCATGAAGCTTATAAAAAAGTTGATTTAAAAGAAAATAACTTCGGTATATTTATCTCAGGACCCTCAAAAACAGCAGATATTGAGCAAGCTTTGGTTATAGGAGCTCATGGTGCAATTAAAACTTATATATTTTTATATTAGTATCTAAGAAGATTATCATAATTAAATATTTATCTTTGTTTTATTGAAAAAAGGTATAATCTAAAAGCTTATACTTAAAAATATATTATATTAAAAAATTATTAAAATGTTTTTATAGTATTGTTATTTTAAAAGGAATATTCGAAATGGATTTGATATTTTTTATATATGGTCTTTCATTTTTTATGATGGGAGTCTTGATTCTCTATTCAATTCCAAAAGAAAGTAAATTTATATTTGCAGATAAAATCTGGATTTTGGGTATATTTGGAATTATTCATGGTTTAAGCGAATGGATGGATTTGTATCGTTTTATCTATCCCGATTATCTTTTAAAGTTAATCAAAATATTTTTTATGATTATTTCATATCTTTTTTTATTTGAGTTTTCAAGATATATAATTCAGCAAGTTTTATTCAAGTCAAATAATAAATTAAAAATTGTTTTTAAAAGATATATCATATATCCAATCGCATTTTTATCAATATTTATCATTATAATAAATGATTTCACACCAAACGGTATATCAAATGCAGGGCGTTATGTGTTTGGATTTTCCGGGTCATTTATCTTAGGTGTGGGCTTATATCTTTATGGTAAAAAAATAGAGTTTTCAAAAGAGCAAAAATATTTACAAAGATATTTTAAAATTGCTGGTATATCAATGATATTTTATGCTTTTTTTGGAGGATTGATAGTCTCACCATCACAATTTTTTCTTGCTAATATAATAAATACTAAATGGTTTTTAAATATATTTGGTTTACCGGTACAACTTTTTCGAGCTGTATGTGCTATAACAATAGCAATCAGCAGTATAAAAATCTTACAGATTTTTCACCATGAAAGAGAGGATAATATCTTCAAGTTAGCTTTTTTTGATCAACTTACGACTCTTCCCAATAAACTTCTTTTTATAGATCGCTTAACAGAAGCTATAAAAAAATTCAAGCGATATAAAAAGCCTTTTGTTATGATTTTTATAAATATTGATAATTTTAAATTTATAAATGAAGAGATAGGTTATTACAATGGCGATAAGATTCTTTATAAAGTAGCCAAAAGAGTAAAAACTTCTTTAAGAGAGCAAGATACTGTAGCAAGGTTTGGTGGTGATACATTTGCTTTGTTATTGGTAGATACCGACAATGATGACGCAGTGGTTTTAGGAAATAAACTGGTATATCTGTTTAATCAGCCATTTACACTCAAAGAAGAAGCTATGAAAATTACCGTTTCAATAGGCATGGCCCAATATCCATCTGATGGCACCAATCAAGACCAATTATTAAAAGCTGCAGATATCGCATTGTCAGAAGCAAAAAAATATCAGGGTGAAAATAATTTTTTATTTTTTAATAAAATTATGAAGAAAAGTATTGAGCATGAAATAGAGTTGGCACAAGCCTTGAGATATGCAATAAAATTTGATGAGCTGGAGCTCTATTTTCAGCCTCAGGTATCTTTGGATAAGAGAAAAGTTACAGGGGCAGAATCGCTTTTAAGATGGAATTCAAAAAAATTTGGCAGAGTGTCACCGGCAGAATTTATACCGATTGCAGAACGGTACGGATATATATTTGAGATTGGTGAATG
>WFMT01000235.1 GCA_015488975.1 Campylobacteraceae bacterium
ATTTTATCTATAACATCTTTATTTATCAATGTAGGCTCACTAAAATACTCCCCTCCATGAACTACCCTATGCCCTACTCCTGTAAGTTCATTAAAATCTTTCAATATACCAAGCTCTAAGAGCAACTCTTGTAATATTCTTATGCCTTCAGTATGATCTTTTACAGTAAGTACTTTTTCTATATCTTTACCGTTATATTTTAGTGTGATATGTCCTCGTTCTTGTGCAATCTGTTCAATAAGTCCTATACACACAACATCCCAGCTTTTAGCCTGAAACAGTTGGAATTTTATAGAAGAACTACCTGCATTTAAAACTAAAATTTTCATAAAATATCCTTATTCATCTACTTGTGCCTGTATGGCCGTGATAGCTACTGTATTTACTATATCTTCCACCAGACAACCTCTGCTTAAGTCATTAACAGGCTTTTTCAAACCTTGAAGAACAGGACCGACAGCAATAGCATTTGAACTTCGCTGTACTGCTTTATAAGTATTGTTCCCTGTGTTTAAATCTGGAAATATAAATACAGTTGCTCTTCCTGCTACTTTTGAGTTTGGAAGCTTCTTCTTTGCAACTTCTTTATCAATAGCCGCATCATACTGAATTGGTCCTTCAACCAATAAATCAGGTCTCAATTCTTTTACTATTCTTGTAGCTTCACTTACCTTCTCAACATCTTTTCCAGTACCGGAATTACCAGTAGAATAAGAAAGCATGGCAACTATAGGTTCAATACCAAAAAGCATGGCTGTATCAGCAGAAGACACAGCAATCTGTGCTAATTGCTCGGCATCAGGATCACGGTTAACAGCACAATCACCATAAACTAAAACTTTAGTTTCCAGACACATAAAAAAAACACTTGAAACTATAGAAATATTCGGTTTTGTTTTTACTATTTGGAGCGCAGGTCTTACTGTGTCGGCAGTTGTATTGTTTGCACCAGATACCAAGCCATCAGCATCACCCATATATATCATCATAGTGGCAAAATAATTTTTATTATTCATTATATCAAGAGCACCTTCTTGTGTCATGCCTCTCTTTTGTCTTAATTCATAAAATTTTTTAGCATATTTTGCTTTTAATTTGCTTGATGATTGATCAACTATTTTAATATTTTTATTGAGCTCAATCCCCAAAGAAGAACATTTAGAACTTATCTCTTCAGGTTTTCCAAGAAGTATTATATTTACCACTCCTCTTCTTAAAAGAATATCAGATGCTCTTAAAATCCTTTCATCTTCACTTTCTGGTAATACTATAGTTTTAATATCTGTTCTTGCTTTCTCAAACATTTTATATTCAAACATTGCAGGAGTCATTACAGAGGAAGAAGATATGGTTTCTATTTTTTCTTCAAGATTTTTTAAATTTATATAAGTAGAAAAAAGACCTTCGATAATTGCAATTTTCTTTAAACTATCTGGCATAATTTTAGCCTCTGTTTTATTGACTTTCATTGCTGTTTTAAAAGTATCTTCTTTTGAACTTATTATTGGTATTGTAAACTCTCCCACACCGCCTATAAGCCTCATAAATACATCATTTGGAATATATCCTCCAGTAAGCACAATACCGGAAATCGAAGGAAAGTCTTTAGAATAATTTGCCGCTATTGAGCCTAATATCATATCAAGTCTGTCACCTGGAACGATGATAAGATCACCGTCTTCAAGTCTCATTAAAAAATGATCCAGATTCATAGCAGCAATTTTACTTTGTCTGACTAACCTTTTTAAGTCATTGCCCCCTCCAAAAATACATTTTGCACTCAAATATTCATTCACTTCACCTATTGTTGGATATGATAGCTCTTGGACTTCCGGAAAAAGATATATCGGAGCTTCATCACTGTTTAAAAATCTTACTTTATTTGTCAAATCTATAAGCGCTTGCTGGTTTAGCCTGTTGATAAATGTTGCAAAATGAGGACACCCCTCTTCTTTTATAGTATCGCTTTCAATCTTTGCTTCTTCCCAAATTTCTTTAGAGGTTTTATCTTTTCCGTTTAAAACACCTACAACCGGACTTCCAATATTTTTTGCAATCTCAAGATTTATATCAAAATCAACAGATGAAGTAAAAAGCGATTTACTTATCCCTTCGCATAAAACAAAATCATATTTTTTTTCAAGTGCTGCAAATTTTTCTATTATCTTTTCAAAAAGAAGATTAAGCTTATTATCCGCTATAAGACCGGCAGCCTCAACCAAAGTAAATGCATAGCTCTGTGCATAGTCAATCTTCAAATTATAATGTTCTATCATAAATCTGATATCATCATTTTTTTCAGGAGAATCTTCCAAAATAATAGGTCTAAAAAAAGCAACTTTTTCTATCTTCTTTTTTAATACACCCATAAGCCCCATAGATACCACCAGACCACCGGCATTAGGCTCCAAAGAAGCCACAAATAAACTTTCAATTTTCATGTCGATATCCTCTTAGAGTATAAAATTTTTATTATAATTATAACAGTATATACCAAAAATTACATAAATGTCGGTGCATCGTTTGAAAATAGTATCAAATCACCATCATTTGTCTCTTTTGCAAGAATATTTTGCAACTCTTTTTTATCTGCAAGAATTAACTTTTTACATTTTTTTAAATTATCAAGCAAAATCATACTATTTGTTTTTCCTGTTATAATAGCAAGATCAAAAACTTCATCTATTTTTTTAGCCAAGGTAATATTTGCATCTTTTGTACTCTCCATGATACCTGGGGTTATGATAACTTTTCTACCTTTGTAAAAAGATACCAATTCATACGAAGAAACCATACCCTCCAAATTACCATTATAACTATCATCTATGATAAGTTTGCCGCCGGCTTGTATTTTTTGAAGTCTGTGCTGTACTTGCCTAAGGTGTAAAACTCTTTTTTTTATGGTATCCATAGCCATTCCAAGCTTTAGTGCCATCAACACAGCAGCAGTTATATTTACAGCGTTAAATTCACCTAAAATATTTTCTGCGTAGAAAGTTTCCAGTTTATTATCAATTTCAATATCAAATTTTAACCCATCAAGACTTGAGAAACTATTTTTAATATTTTCTCCAAAAACTATGATATTTTCTTCCGGCTTTACCGCTGCACTTTCATGGACATAAGCAATTTTCAGATTTTTACTTTGTAAAATCTCCATTTTGGTATCTCTGATATTTTGTAAAGTTTTAAAGTATTCTATATGAGCAGGTCCTATTTTACCGACTATTGCATAATCATTTTGAACAACATCAACAATCTTTCTGATATCTCCTTTTTGTCTCGCTCCTGCTTCTACTATATAAATTTCAGTATCTTTTGGTAATGATGTATTGATATCTTTTATAACTCCAGCTTCAGTATTTACACTCTTTGGAGTCATATATGTATTAAAATTGTCATCCAATATTTGATATAAAAAATTTTTCATACTGGTTTTGCCATAACTTGCTGTTATGGCAATAATTTTTAAATTATTCATATTTTTTAATTTTTTCTTGGCTTCTTTTTTAAACCCTTCAAATAAAATCTTCTCGAAAATATTGCTCACGATTACAGCAACGATAAGAGGCAGTATAACACCGAGGATATAGCATCTTTCACTAACAAGACAAAGAATATCTTGAAAAACGACAGCTAAAATCAAAAAAAGAAAAAATCTTTTAACTCTACTTGTAAAAACAAGCTTTTTGTCAAGCCCTCTTTGCCATATATAATAAGCAGGCAGCAAAGCAAAATAAAAATATATCCAAAAGTATTTACCAGTTAGATAATATGCTACAACAGGTACAATAAATAAAAGTATATGCCACAGATATTTTTTGTGTCTAAATATAACCCTATCAATTTTATAATTATACCACTGCAAATTAACAATAAGATACCATCCGAGTGTTACAGTAAAAACAATATGCGAAATTGTCTTAAAAATTATCATATACATGTTTTATTTGCCTTAATCTGTTCTGCTATAAACAAGCTGTTTTTCATAAAAAAAAAGTGATCACCCTCAAGCTCATAAAGTGTACTGCTTTTTATCAAATTTGATATTTTTCTGCCAGAGCTTAAAGGTGTAGCTTTGTCATCTTTTCCCCAAAATATAAGTGCATTGTTTGAAAAATTATTAAAATTATCAAAAAAATCCTCATTTACAACATTTTTTAAAGTCTCGTACATGTTTTTATCCATATTTTTAACATCTTTTGTAGCAAATATTTTATAAAAACGCTCAAAGCCTAATTTTTTTAAAAATTTAAATATATATATTTTTACTTTTATATGCATAGGCTTTGGAGTAAGAATGCCGGCACTGCTTAAGAGTACTAAAAGTTTTGGATTTAGCAAAGTAGAAATCTTCCCACCAAAAGAGTGCCCAATAATGATATTTTTATCAAATTTTACATATTTTAAAAATTGTTCGATTATATTACAATAATCCATGCTACACAGACTCATATTGTTAGAGCTATTGCCAAAACCCGGTAAATCTATATAGATATGTCTAAAACCTTG
>WFMT01000236.1 GCA_015488975.1 Campylobacteraceae bacterium
CTGTCAAACTTTCCAAACTCATCAGCTATAACTGCAGATATAGCCACGACTTGGTGAAAAGGTATGGGCAAAAAAGAATAGCCTGTTTTTTCTTCTTGCAAAGAAAAAGCCTTATTTGAAACTTCAAGAGGGGTTCCCTTTATATCAAATTCGCTCTTGGCCAACTCTACATCAGGTACAGTTTCACAATCAAATATACATATCATCTTTTTTCTTTTGCCTTTTTATTATAGTTTTAAATTACTTTTGGATATAATCATATCCAAAAAAGGGTAAAAGTGAGATTAGCTATCATTAAACTTTCTGCATTAGGTGATATCGTACATGCCTCTTTTTTACCACAAATCATAAAAAAAGAGTATCCTCACATCACAATAGACTGGTTTGTTGAACAAAGATTTAGCGATATTTTGGAGAATAATCCTTATATTGACAATATCATCGCCGTTAATCTCAAAGACAATAAAAACAATCTATCAAAAGAGATAAAAAAGATATATTCATATAAAAAAAATGATTATGATATGTCCATAGACTTGCAAGGACTTATCAAATCAGCTAGTATCGCCAAGATACTTGGAAATGGATGTGGGTTTGATAAGAATTCTATAAGGGAAAAATTGGCTTCTTTTTTTTATAAAAAAAAGTTTTTCATCCCTTATGAAGAAAATGTGATACTTAGAAATTATATGCTAACTTGCAAATGTCTTAATTTTAAAATTAATATCAATAATATAAAAGATAAAGAAAAATCTCTTTTTTATACGAATAAAAATTTAAACAAGATATTACAATATATTTCAAAGAATAAAAAAAATATACTTCTTGTAATGGGTTCGAGCTGGGAAAGCAAAGTTTATCCTAAAGAGAAATATTTAAGTATCATAAAACAAATTGATGCCAACTTTTTATTATCATGGGGAAGCCAAAAAGAAAAAAAAGATGCTCTTTTTATATCTAAAAACTCAAATGCCGTACTTCTTGAAAATATGAGTTTGGATGAGCTTAAAGCTTTGATTGATAGTTGTGATTTGGTTATCGGAGGAGACAGTGGACCTACACACATGGCTTGGGCACTCAATAAACCGAGTATTACTATATTTGGTCCTACTCCAAAAGACAGAAACACTTTCAAAACCAATATCAACCTAACAGTTGACTGTAAAAAAAAGATAAATCCTTTAAAACTCGATAAAAATGACATGTGTATCAAAAATATCAATGAAAACATAATAATAAAATTAATAAACAAGCTGTTATATGGATAAGTTGTATCTTATAATATTTTATATATTTCAATTTTTTGTTAAAAATATTCCTGATTTTTTAATGAACCCTGTGCTTGATTTTATAGCATGGCTTATATATGTATTTGATAAAAAACATAGAAAAATTATAAAAATAAATCTTGACTTTGCCTATGGAAAAAGCATGGAAGAAAAAGAAAAAGAAAGAATTATGAAGAAATGCTATAAAAATTTGGTCTATTTTTTAGCAGACTTTATAGAAAACCAAGGTATCACGAAAGAAAAACTGGCAAAAAAGATAACCTTTGAAAATGAAGAAGTTTTAAAGAATGCTCTTAAAAATAGTGAAAAAGTCATACTTATTACTGCACACTATGGAAACTGGGAGCTTATAGCATTATCTATGGGAGCTTTTTTTGGTAATATTACGGGAGTAGGTAGAGCACTTGAGAGCAAATATCTAAATACAATACTTATAAAAAATAGAGAACAGTTTAATATTCAAATGTTGGAAAAAAATGGTGCCATGAAAGGAATGATAAAAGCATTGAAAGACCAAAGAATACTGGGACTTTTAGTAGATCAAAATACGGCTGAAAAAGAGGGGGTTATAGTGGACTTTTTTGGTGAAAAAGCCAGACAATCTCACAGTACGGCTATTCTTTCAAGGAAATTTGGTGCAGTTATCATTCCAGTTTTTATCACAACAGATGACTATAAAAACTATAAGATTACTTTTTATGATAAAATTATACCTGTAAAAAGTGAGGATATCGATAAAGATATATTAGAGTTAACCCAAAAGCAATCAGATGCTATGGAAAAAGCCATCAGAAATAAACCAGATGAGTGGTTTTGGTTTCACAAAAAATGGAAAAATCAGTATGAAGAGATATACAAATGAATAAACTCTCAGTAGCTATCATAACAAAAAATAGTAAAAAAAGTATTGAAAAATGTGTATCTTCTGCTCTGTTTGCAGATGAAGTGATAGTGGTTGACAGTGGTTCAAAGGATAATACGGTACAAATTTGTAAAAATATGGGCTGTAAAGTCATAAAAAAAGAGTGGATGGGATTTGGAAAGCAAAAACAGTTTGCAGTTAACAGTTGTAAAAATGACTGGATCTTTGTGCTTGACAGCGATGAAGTGATAACTGATAAGCTGCAATTTGAAATATTATCTGTTTTAAAAAGTCCGAAATATAAAGGTTATAAAGTTGCAAGATTAAACTATTTCTTTGGCAAACCGCTTTATCATTGTGGTCTTTATCCAGACTATACGATCAGGCTTTTCGATAAAAATTTTGGAACATTTAGCAGTGATAAAGTTCATGAGAAAGTAAGAATCAATGGTAAAGTAGGCACTTTGAAACACCACATGCTACACTTTGCATATAACAACATAGAGGAGTTTATAGAAAAACAAAACAGATACTCCTCATTAAATGCTAAACAAAACAGACTAAAAGCCATCATAAACCCATACTGGACTTTTTTTAAAATCTTTATCATAAAAAAAGGATTTTTAGAAGGTTGGAGAGGATTTGTGATAGCAAAACTTTATGCTCAATACACATTTTGGAAGTATATTAAATGAAAAAGATAAAAGTTTTACATACAGAGTGGAGTGATGGCTGGGGTGGCCAAGAGATAAGAATTATAAATGAAATGTTAGCCGTTAGAGAACAGGGTATCGAGGTGTGTCTTGCATGTAGAAACGGAGCTAAGATAAAGCAAAAAGCACTTGAACAAAATATCAAAGTTTATACTCTCCCTTTTAATGGGAGTTTTGATCTTAAAACTATATTTGCCCTAAAAAATATAGCAAGAAAAGAAAATATCGACATCATAAACACACATAGTGGCAAGGATACTTGGGTTGGTGGATTTGCTGCAAAATTAGCCGGTATAAAATTTATACGAACCAGACATCTTTCAAATCCTATAAATCCATCAAGATTAAATTTCATAAATGAATGGGC
>WFMT01000237.1 GCA_015488975.1 Campylobacteraceae bacterium
AAGAAATAAAAAATGAAATTTACAATCTTTCAGATAAAGTCAAACTGATTCAAGAAATGTTCTGGGAGGAAAAAGCTCCGATGAGAGATGGGCTATCCATACCCTCTGAATTTTCTGAAATTTACAAAAAAGCCAGGTTTAGCGGAATGAATCAAAATGATTTAGACTCTATAATGGAATTAACACTTGAACACATGCCATACAATATGAGAAAAAATAGCCAAACAGTCAAAAGATATTTTCAGGTTTTACTGAGAAAAATGGTTCCTGTTAGAATGGAAAGCGATACGCAAAGAGATAAAAAAAGAATTATGATGTTTGTTGGACCGACAGGCGTTGGAAAAACTACTACTTTAGCAAAATTGGCTGCTAGATACTCTTACTTAAAAGAGAAAAGAGAAAAAGTGGGAATTATCACGCTTGATACTTACAGAATAGGTGCAGTGGAACAACTTTTCCAGTATGCAAAAATGATGAGATTACCCATAGAAGATGTTATTGATATAGAAGATTTTAAAAGAGCCATCACATCTCTTTCATTTTGTGATACCATACTAGTAGATACTATAGGAAGTTCCCAGTACGATAAAGACAAGTTGGAAAAAATAGAAAAATTTTTAAAAAAATCCAATGAAACCATTGATGTAAATCTTGTCCTCTCTTCAAGTACCAAACTTGAGGATTTGAGAGAAATATACAAAAACTTTGAATACTTGGGTATTGATACAATAATATTTACAAAATTCGATGAGACAAAAAGTTTTGGTAATATTTTTTCTTTTACAAAAGAAATCGGAAAACCATTGAGTTACTTTTCAGTCGGCCAGGAAGTACCAGATGACATATTTTGTGCAAGCAGTGAATATTTGATACAATGTATGTTAGATGGTTTTACAAAGGGAAAAAATGCAAAACCAGGCAACTAAATTAAAAGATATAGTAGCATCAGATACTAAAAAAGATACTCCTCATACAAAATTTATAGCCATCACAAGCGGTAAAGGTGGCGTAGGAAAAAGTACAATAAGTGTCAATACAGCTGTTTTATTTGCAGATATAGGCTATAAAGTCGCTCTTTTTGATGCGGATATCGGTCTGGCAAATTTAGATGTACTTTTAAATGTAAGATGCACTAAAAATATATTAAATGTTTTAAAAGGAGAATGTTCGCTTGATGAGATAATTATGCCGATAAAAGAAAACCTTATCTTAATACCAGGTGACAGTGGAGATGAAATACTAAAATACAGCGATCAGTTTATTTATGAAAGGTTTTTTGAAGAAGCGTCAAATTTGAATGATTTGGATTATGTCATAATTGATACTGGAGCAGGCATAGGTGAGCATACACAACTTTTTTTAAATGCCGCAGATGAAGTAATAGTAGTAACCATCCCCGATCCAGCTGCTATAACAGATGCTTATGCTACTATAAAAATAACAAGTAAATTTAAATCGCATCTACACATGGTTTTAAATATGGTCAGGAATGCAAAAGAAGCTCAAATGATATTTAACAAAATAAACAAAGTAGCAAAAGAAAATATTAATAACGGTTTTAATTTAAATCTAATAGGAAGCGTTCAAAATGATAAAAATATTGCCAAAAGTATAAGAAACAGAACGATATTTGTTGACGAATACCCAAATTCTCTAACTTGTCGAGACTTAAAAAATATAGTTAAAAAATTAATTTTTAAATTGGAACATAAAGTGCTTGATGATACAAAGGAAAAAAGTTTTAGCGGTTTCATAAAGCGGCTGATTGAACAATTCTAACCAAGGAAATCATTTGAGAATAGAAAATTTTATTTATTTTTTTACCATTTGTGGATTTTTTATAGGTTTGATATTTTCAATTATAAACTTTAATGAACCGGGAAATATACTGTTTTATACATTTATAATTACACTGTTTTTTTATCTTTTAATTCACTTGGCAATAGCAAATTTTTTAGATATCAAAAGCTTATCTAAAAAAATTTTTAATAAAGAAAAATATGAAGAAGTTAGTGACTATTTCATATATGAACTTGAAAATAGAGAAAAGAAAATAAATTCTTTGGTAAAAATATCAACAAATAATAATAAAAGAAAAACTGATGACAGCTACGGCAAAATTGCAGCTTAATGAATACAAAAGACAAATAAAAGAAGAAAAAGATAAGCTTGTATTGCAATTTTTACCTGCAGTCAGAGCTATGGCATACAGACTCAAAGAGAGATTGCCAAGCAATATTGATGTCAATGATTTAATTTCAATTGGCACAGAAGAGGCCATAAAACTCTCAAGAAGGTATGATGAAAATAAAAATGATTTCTTTTGGGGATATGCAAAGCAAAGAGTTTATGGATCAATGTTAGATTATTTAAGGAGTCTTGATACATTAAGTAGAAATAACAGAAGGCTTATTAAAGCAATAGATAGTGAATGCGAAAAATATATGAACAAGCATGATGAAGAACCAAATGATGAGTATCTTTCAAATGTGTTAGGACAAAGCGTTAAAAAAATCCAGGAAGTAAGAAATATTTCAGAAGCTTCCATGGTGCTTCCAATAAATGAACAAATGGCAATATTTGATAAAAATAATACGGAAAATATTATTGAAAAAGATGCATTAATTGAAAGTATTAAAAAAGTTTTAAAAACATTGAAACAGAGAGAACAACTTATAATACAACTCTATTATTTTGAAGAATTAAATTTAAAAGAGATAAGCGATATTTTAAATATCAGTGAATCAAGGATTTCTCAAATACATAAAAAACTTATAAGAACGATAAGAAATACATTAGGAAATAATCATGGCTGATATATTGAGTCAGGAAGAAATTGATGCTCTACTTGAAGTTGTCGATGAAGAGGATACTTTAAATATATCAGATGATGAGATAATTGATCAAAGACAAATCATACTTTATGATTTTAAAAGACCAAACAGAGTCAGTAAAGAACAATTAAGAGCAGTTAAAGGCATACATGACAAAATGGCAAGAAGTCTATCTTCACAAATATCTTCAATTATGAGATCTATTGTTGAGATACAACTCCATTCAGTCGATCAGATGACCTATGGAGAGTTTCTAATGAGTCTGCCAAGCCCGACAAGTTTTAATGTCTTTTCCATGAAGCCTCTTGATGGAAGCGGAGTGATAGAAATAAATCCATCAATTGCATTTCCTATGATAGATAGACTTCTTGGAGGTAAAGGGGAAAGTTTTGAATCAAGCAGAGAATTAACTGATATTGAGTTGAATTTATTGGATGCAATACTTAGAATCATAACGCAAAAATTAAAAGTTGCGTGGGAGCCTATAACAGATATGTATCCCAATATTGAAACAAAAGAATCAAGTCCCAATGTTGTACAAATTGTTTCACAAAATGAAATCGTAATCATGGTTGTTATGGAACTTATAATAGGAAATACAAGTGGAATGATAAATATATGCTATCCTGTTATTTATCTTGAATCAATCCTTCCAAAACTTGCAAACAGAGATATAATGCTTGGCGGTTCAAATACAAAAAAAAGCAGAAATAAAGAGTTAAATGTACTCATAAAAAGGGCGGATATAGATATCGAGGCAATTCTTGGTAAAACTTTATTGAGCGTAAAGGAGTTACTTGATTTAAAAAAAGATGATATAATAAGATTAGATAGGGGTGCAGATGATAATGCTGTTGTCAGCATAGATAAAAAGGATATGTTTTTGGGTAATGTAGGTATTCACAGATTTAGAAAGTCTATAAAAATTATAGATTTTCTAAAAAGCGATAAAGATGAGATTAAAGAATATTTAGAAATAGTAGAGAAAAACAGGCTAGAAAAAATTTCTACCGTTAGTGCATAATAAGGAGATTTTTAGTGAATAAGTTTATTGATGTTTTAGAAAAAGATATAGTTTCCACCATAGAAGGATTGACAGGCATTGCCCCAACTCTTGCATTAAGCAGTAAAGATAAAATTACTAAGAATATCGCAATTATGCCACCACTTGTTTGTATGCACATCAGTTCAACAGGAGAGATAGAGGGAAAAATAGCATTTTGTATGACCCCTTTACTTGCAACTGCTTTGGGTGACATGATGCTAGGCGGAGAAGGAGAAAGTAAAGAAGAAATGAATGAAGATGATTTAGATGCTGCAAAAGAGATAGTCTCAAATATATTTGGTGGACTCTCAACATCTTTATCTGCTCAGAAAAACTTACCAAAACTCTCTTTTGCTATCAATGATGTAGAATTTATAGGTGAAAACGATGATATAAAACTCACAAGTTACTCAACTATTCTTACATATAATCTTAAAATATCAGAGATAAATTCACAACTGTATATTGCTATTGACGATACATTGTTATCAGCTTTTTTTGAAGATAAAATAGAAAAAAAGA
>WFMT01000238.1 GCA_015488975.1 Campylobacteraceae bacterium
AAAAATATATAAAAAATGGTAATGTCATAAAGATAGCAAGACCTGCTTCAAGCGAAGTTCTAGCAGATGAGAGTTTTTGGGTAAAGCTTAGACAAAATAATTTTCATGCACTTATTTTAGATGATGTGGATCATATCTTACAAAAAAGAAATGAAAGCATAGCCTCTTCTGAGGAAAAAATTCACAATGATATAATCAGAAAAATTCTAACTTTTACAGATGGACTCACTTCACAAAAGTCAAAAATACTTATTTCGACAAACCTTGAATATCACAAGATAGATAAAGCACTTGTTAGGGATCTTAGACTTTTTGATTCTATTGAATTAAGAGCTTTAAAACCAAATGAAGCAAAAAATATATGGGTAAATACTTATAAGCTAGATAAAGGTATCTTTGATTCAATTTTTGAAGAGATGAGTGAAATAACTGCTGCTAAACTCTCAAAAGAGATAGAGAATATCAAAAATGATAATATATCAGATACTTCAAAAACAAGAAAAAGTTATCTAAAAGAAGAAGGTATAAGCAAAGTTCATGCTATACGATCCCAAAATAGTCGCATAGGGTTGGTGTGAAAAGAGTAGTTGCCTTGATCTGAGTTAAATATCTTTGGTGCAGGATATTTGGCTAATGCCATTTTTAGCACATCTGTAGCTAATGTTGCATCCATCGAATTTGAGAGTTTATAAGCTAGTATAGCTCTGCTATTCCAATCGATCACAGCAGCCAAATACATAAAGCCACCATTCATTCTGATATATGTTATGTCACCACTCCAGACTTTGTTAGGTGTATCCACTTCGACTGCTTTTGTTTTTTGACCTGTTTTATACCAGTATGGTTTTAACAAATATGGATATATAGGATGTTTACCGTTTTTTATACTAGTTATCTTCTTTTTGTGTGGATACAGAGCCTGAATACCTAGTATTCTCATATATTTAAGCACTCTGTTGTTGCCTATGATATATCCATCAACTTTGAGTTGCTGATGTACCATTCTGTAGCCATAGTCTGGGTTATTCATGTAGATTTTATCTATATGGTTTAGTATTCTTAGATTTGTAGTGCCAAATGGTACAGGTTTGTAGTAAAATGTAGTTCTACTTATCCCTAAAAGCTTTGTTTGCCTTGTCATGGAGAGTGTTGTGAGCTTGGAGTCGACAAGATCTTTTTTATCAGATAAGTCCAAGCTCTTTAGCTTTCCCACTGCCCAATCTCGCTCTATCGTGGTTCGTCCCAATGCTTTTGCTAGGGCATCATTCTCTTTGCTTAGCTTCTCTATTTTATCTTTATTCTCTTTAGCATTATTATCTGACTCAAATGCTTTGGAGGCATTGGTTAAAAACTCTTTTTTCCAATTTTGAATGGTTTTGGGTGTTACTTTATATTGTGTTGCTAATTCACCTAGAGTTTTCTCTTCTTTGAGTAGTTCTAGAACTACTTTTGCTTTTTGTTCTGGGGTATAGGTTTGACCTTTTTTTCTTGCCATATTTTTCTCCTAAATTTCTTCTATATTATAGCTGTTTTAGGAAATAAATCTAGGTGAAAAGTTGTCTTGATTTTTCAGGGCATTATCAAACTTAAACCTGAAAAGGTCAAAAAAAGAGATACATAAAATTATTCAAAGGGCAGAAGTATGCTCAAAAATTAGGAATTCTACACAAGAATCTCAAAATTTAATACAAATGGAGTTAAAAATATGTAAAGTGTGATTTTATAGCCAACTTAGGTGGTTCTGGATTCAAAAAAGATTAGTTTTTTATGAATTTAGAGGTGTGAGGAATGGTATGGAATTATTTGGGCTCATAAATCAGCTTTACAATTAAAAATAAATCTGATATAATCACTCTATGGCTAAATCAAAAAAGAAAAATTATACTAAAGTAATTGATGAACAATTTATAGTTCCATATATGAATGGTGGAGGAATCATTAAATTTGAAGCTTGGGAATATGAAAATCTAATTGTTAAATACAATATGGTTTATATTAATAAAAATGTGTTTCCAAATGACAATGGAAGAGTTATGGGCTATGATAATAGTCATAATTTTCATCACAAACATTATTTTGGACAAATAACTGAGCTTGATGACTTTATAAATTATCAAGATTTAGTTCAAAGATTTAAAAATGATATTAAGGAGTTTGTAACATGATAAATATTCAAAATGGAACAATAGAAGATTTTTTTGATTCTGCAATTCAAACTGCAAAACAGATTGATAATAATGAAAAAGTAACTCCAAAACATACAATTTGGATGGAAACAAATGATTTGTTAAATATTCTAAAACCACAAAGAACTAAGTTAATGCAATATCTTAAAAATAAGACAAAAGTCTATTATAGTGTTATACTCGATGAACTTAAAAAGTCCCCATCAAGCTTAAATCAAGATTTGGAACTTTTATCTAAATATCAACTAATAGATATATTAAAAGAGCCAAATGCAGGACATGGGATTAGAAAAATTATAAAACCTTTATATTCAAATGAAGAGATAGAATTTAGAGCAACTTTATAG
>WFMT01000239.1 GCA_015488975.1 Campylobacteraceae bacterium
ATAATCTATAAGATAACCAATATATAAAAGAAACTCCTAAATTCTAATTGCAAGTTATATTTGAGTAATTTGTGGGGTTTGAACCGTTTACATCAATGAGTGTAAAATCTCCAACATGCAAAGTTTTTTGGTTACAATCAGCGCAGCTTACCGTGCATTTTGTTTTATTGAAGTCATATATCCAAAAGTCATTTTTATCTGGTTTGTGATTTGGTTCATTTGAGCTGTAGTTTGCACCATTTTGGGGGTTTGAGGCGGGGCCTGTAAATATAGAAAAAGAGGGTGTGCTGTACTGTTTTGTATATTTAGTGTCGTTGCCCTTGATAACTTTACCGAAGACATTATTTCCTGTATTTAAAGCATCAGGATATCCATTTGCGTTCAATTTGCTTGATGGTTGATTATTTCCCCAAGTAAAACTTCCCTCGTTTATCGCCCATTCGCCATTTGCATTATCTAAAGCTGTTGCCACTGAAGACATGGTTGCGAGTTCTGCTGAAGTTTTTGCATGAGTTGTTAAATGTCTAAACTTTGGAATCGCCACCACTGAGAGAATCCCTATGATGACGATAACAAAGATAAGCTCTATAAGAGTAAAAGCTTTATGCGGCATTTTAGATTAAAAGCTTATACTTTGAAAAGTTGTAGTAGCATTTAATTCTTTTGTACATGCACTTTGGGATTTTGGATCTTGGAAATTATTACAGTTTATAGATATATTAAATTCTCTACCTGGTATAGATAGATTCATTTCTGCAATATTTTTGCCATCTGTGCTGTTGTAGTCATAAGAGCCGTTATTATCATTACTATAAGACCATCCTTGACCGTTAAGTGCTAAGATATTTTTAAGTACAAAAGAATTATTATTTTCCAAATCCAGTTGGTTTACAGCTGCTGAGGGAACTGCGCTTGTTGCATCCATCACAACTTTTATCGCATTATTTACCTCTGCATGTTGTTTTAAATTTTTAAACTTCGGTATAGCAACCGCAGCTAAAATTCCAATTATGACGATAACAAAAATAAGCTCAATCATCGTAAAACCGTTTTTTCTCATTTTTTCTCCTTTTTAATTTACTTGGATTATACTGTTATATTGTTAAATATAAAATTAAATTTACTATTAATGTAGATATAAAATAGAGTATTCATATAGATTTTGATATCATTGCTAAAATTTTTGAAAGAGGTAATTATGGATAGTTTGGTGTCGATGTCAGTATATCTTCATATATTTTTTGTTTTTTTGACTCTTGCTTTAGCTTTTGTTAATCTTTTCATAGTTAAAAAATGTAGTGATTATGTGAATATGACAAAAAAAGTAGAATTATTTACCCCAATGTATTATCTTTCACTTAGTGTCGTAATATTTACAGGGCTGGTTGTTTTAGCTGTTTTTCGTTTTCATTTTATACATACAGTATATATGATGATACTTACCTCTGTAATTATTGTAATTGGTGCATTTAAAGCTTATGGACTTTTTAAATTGACTAGAGAGAAAGATATAAGTTCTCAAATTAATTTTAGAGAGTTTGCAGCCAAAAAATATATTGTAGATATTTTATTATTAATTTTTACTATTGGTTTTGCTTTCTCTTTTGCAAAATAATTTATAAATTATTGCTTTTTATGATGAATTTTGATATAATTACAGTTCCCCTCCCCTATATAGCAGTAGGCTCTTATTTTGAGTCTGCTGCGATTTATCACCTCAGGGTTCAAGGAATAATATTAAATAAGGAATTTTACGATGAGAAAAGATATTCATCCTGAATATGTTCAATGCAGTGTTACTTGTGCATGCGGAAATCAATTTACAACTATGTCAAATAAGCCAGAGATAAGAATCGATATCTGTAATGTTTGTCATCCATTTTTTACTGGTAGTGAAAAAATAGTCGATGCAGCAGGTAGAGTAGAAAAGTTTAAGAAAAAATATAATTTAAAATAAAATTTTCCTATTTATGAGTCTGACCTTATGTACTTTTTCTCGAAAAGCCCTACTTTTCGTAAGCTTCAAAGGGTTGTAGGGACTTTGATTTCCTGCCGCTATAATGAGCTTTGCTCATTATGGTGCATAAGGTTAGTAACTCACAAAGCTTCATAACTTATGCTTTATTTTATCCCAACTCCCATAGGCAATATAGAAGATATATCAAAAAGATCTTTGAGTATTTTGAAAATAGCTGATGTTGCATTGTGCGAAGATACAAGGGTAACAAAAAAACTTATTGGTATCTTGCAAGAGAGATTTGATATCGAAATAAATATCAAAAAGTTTATATCACTACATTCACACAATGAGAAAAGAGTTTTGCAAAGTTTAGATAAGTATATGTTTGACCAAACTGTTATTTATATGAGCGATGCCGGAATGCCTTGTGTCAGTGATCCAGGTAGTTTGTTGGTAAAATATGCACAGGAAAATGGTATTAAGTATGAAGTTTTGCCAGGAGCAAATGCTGCGGTTACATCATTTGCTTCGAGTGGCTTTGAAGAAAAAGAATTTTTATTTTTTGGATTTTTACCGCATAAAGGGAGTGAAAGAAAAAAAGCTTTAAACGAAGTTTTAAATTCATCTTATAATACCATACTGTACGAAGCACCTCATAGAATAAAAAAACTTTTAGAAGAGATATCTCTAATAGAGCCAAATAGAGAAGTGTTTGTCCAAAAAGAGATATCAAAAATCCATCAAAAATGGTATAAAAACTCTGCAAAAATTATAAAAGAAACTCTAAATAATGAAAACTCAAAAGGAGAATGGGTTGTTGTCATAAAAGGAGAAAAAAAGAAGCATAACTCAATATCAAAAGAAGATATTATAAATGCAAATATTTCAAATAAGCAAAAGGCAAAATTTCTTGCTAAAATAACTGACAAGAGTATCAAAGAATGGTATGATGAATTAATAGGTACCTAAATTTATAAATAACTGTTTTATATGCTTGTAAAGAATTTTTAGATAAAATCACTATATGATAGTCTACGGTAAGCAGATATGCTTGTATATTTTAAAAAATTATGCAGAAATAATAGAAGAGATTTATCTTCAAAAAGAGATAGATAAAAAGCTTTTTTATACATTCTCAGCTCTTAAGAAAAAAATTGTAAGAGTTGATCCTAAAAAAGCCCAAGCTATGGCAAAAGGCGGAAATCATCAAGGATTTTTACTAGGCATTAAAGATTTGCCTTTTTCCTCTTTTAAGGATATAAAAAATGAAGATTTTTTGTTGGTGCTGCACAACATAACTGATGTAGGCAATATAGGAGCTATAATAAGATCAGCTTATATATTTGGAGTAAATGGGGTTATTATTACATCTCAAAAACATTTAAATCTTGAGCCTGTCATAAGATCAAGCTCAGGTGCATTGCTTGAGATGCCTATTGTTTTGTATCCAAATTGTTTAGATCTTATAAATGAACTTAAAATGTCAAAATTTATAACTTATGGAGCCGATTTTGGTGCAGAAAATATAGCAAATGTCAAATTTGATCAGAAAAAAGCTCTATTTTTAGGAAGCGAAGGAGAGGGAATCCCGAATAAGATTTTATCAAGATTGGATAAAAAAATTAGTATAAATATGATAAGAGAGTTTGACTCTTTAAATGTAAGTGCTGCTGCAGCAATTATCTGTGATAGGATTGCAAATGGATGAATTTGAATTTTTCGATAAAACAGATATAAAAGATATATCTAAAAGAACTAGAATAAGTGTTGATGACTTAAATCATTTAAAAAATGAAGAATTTGATAAATTAAACAAAACAAAAGGTTTGGGTTTTATCAAGATACTTGAAAGAGAATATTTGGTTGATCTCTCCTCTGTGAAAGAAAAATTTATTTTATATTTAAAAGAACATGATAAATACAGCAATAAAGAATTCTTTATTGCTCCTGCAAAAAAGCGAACATATACTAAACCTACAGCTGTATTTTTACTGATGGTTGTAGCCTTTGGCATTTTCTTTTTCTTTTATTCTATAACATCAAAAACTGTTTCTAAGCCAATTGCTAAACTTGAGCAAAATCCTATCATAAATGAAACAAAAGATTTATCCGGTATTGAAATCAATAGTACTAATGCATCCAAAACAGTATCTACAATAAGTAAAAAAGAGACAAACAGTACACATGAAAACAAAATATTATCACCAAAAAAAGAAAAGATTTTGCAGACAGTAGAAAAAAATACAACAATTAAGCAAACAGAAAATAAAGCCAATAACAATATAAGTTTATCCGTAACAAGAAAAGATATAAATATTTCCAATGCTGAGGTATTGGCAGCATCCAAGCAAGATAGCAATAATACAATAGTAAAAAATAATTTAACAATAGTACCAAAAAAACGATTATGGGTAGGAGTTGTCACTCTGGATAATTATAAAAAAAGATCATATTTAACAGATAAAAATATAAGTATTGATGTAAAGAGTGAAACACTTATAGCTACAGGACATGGAGAATTTACCTTGGATTATGATAATAAAACGCTTGCTTTTTCAAGTGTTAACCCAATTAGATTTTTGATTAAAGATGGCAATATCACTAAAATCAGTAAAAAAGATTTTATAAAACTAAACAAAGGTAGATATTGGTAAAGATAACAGTTGGGATTTTACTTATTGTTTCATTTGTTTTTGGGGGTTTGCTTGAAAATAAAATAAAAAGTTTTGTTGGAGAAAACAGATATAATACTCAACAAAAAATTATTAATATTATTTTAGGAGATAAAGCTCAATATTTAAATGATGGCAAGATAAATGATATCAAGTTACTAAAAGTTCTCAAAAAAAATGGTTTTGTAAGTTTGGTCTTGAAAAAACCTCAGAATTTAAAAGTAACTTTTAAAGTACACAAAGATGCAATTTTATTTTTAAGAATTATCAATGATTCACTAAATTCAATGGGTTTTAACTTTTATATGACTAAAAAGGCTATAAAAGATAATGGTAATTTTACTTGGACGATTTTGATGAATACGGAGTATTTGATTGATCCTGTTTCACTTTCTAAAGAGTTAAACAAAAGAGGGTGTTTTATAGAAGATATATCCAAAAAAGACAATCTTGACTGGACATACAATATATCGATGAGCAATGCTAAGATATTAGCGACTAAGATTATATCTGATGTTACTTATAAATTTAAAAAACCTATCAAGCCCTATTGGCTTAGTATTGATGCAAATGCAGCAGAGTTATATGTAAGCAGTTATTCTTTAAACAGATGGCATCCATATATCGTATTTTATGATAAAAGTTTAAAGATTTTATCTGTATATGAAAATGATGTAAAGCAAAACAAATATAAGTTGCAAATACCTGTAAATACAAAATATATAATGATTGACGATAAATATACTTTAAGTAATATAAGATTAGGGCTTAGAGTATATATCTCCGGTAACACTTAAAGGAAAAAAATGTTTGATGAAATACAGTTTAATACGATAAATAGACTTCCAAATTATGTTTTTGCAGAAATTAATGAGATAAAGATGAAAGCAAGAAGAAGAGGTGAAGACATAATAGACTTTTCGATGGGAAATCCAGACGGCAATACTCCGCCTCATATAGTGCAAAAACTGATAGAAACGGCAAAAAAGCCAAAAAATAATAGATATTCTGTCAGTAAAGGTATATATAAATTGAGGCTTGCTATTTGCGATTGGTATAAAAGAAAATATGGTATTGATTTGGATCCTGAAACAGAGGCAGTTGCAACTATGGGAAGCAAAGAGGGGTATGTGCATCTTGCTCAAGCTATAACAAATCCTGGAGATGTGGCAATAGTACCTGAGCCTGCTTATCCTATTCACACTCATGCATTTATTATTGCAGGGGGAAATGTTGTTAAGATGAATTTTAATTTCAATGACAAATATGAACTTGATTATGAAAGTTTTTTTGATAATTTAAATCAAGCCATAAAAGATTCTATGCCAAAACCAAAATTTGTTGTAGTTAATTTTCCTCACAATCCAACAACAGTAACAGTAAAAAAAGATTTTTATGAAAGACTTGTTGCGTTGGCAAAAAAGGAGAGATTTTACATACTTAGCGATATAGCTTATGCTGATTTGACTTATGATGGATATAAAACACCCTCAATTTTTGAAGTTGAGGGTGCAAAAGATGTTGCAGTTGAGAGTTTTACGCTTAGCAAAAGTTATAATATGGCAGGATGGAGAGTAGGGTTTATAGTTGGCAATCCTAAGCTTATAGGAGCTTTACAAAAGATAAAGAGCTGGTTTGATTATGGCATGTTTACACCTATCCAAGTAGCCGCGACTGTGGCACTTAATGGTCCTGATGATTGTGTTAAAGAGATAACTGAGATATATAGAAAAAGAAGAGATGTTCTTCTTAAGAGTTTTGACAATGCAGGATGGAAGATAGATAAGCCAAATGCTACTATGTTTATCTGGGCAAAAATACCGGAAGAATTTAGATATCTTGGGAGTATGGAATTTTCCAAAGAGCTTTTACAAGAAGCGAAAGTAGCGGTTAGTCCGGGTATTGGGTTTGGTGAGCATGGGGATGAGTATGTGAGAATTGCTTTAATAGAAAATCACAACCGTATAAGACAAGCAGCAAGAAATATAAAACATTATTTTAAAACAAAGAGGACAAAATAAATGCTTAAAGTTGGGATTATCGGATTGGGCACTGTAGGAAGCAGCGTTATTAAAATACTCAAAGAAAATGAAAATATAATTACAGCAAGAGCCGGAGTGAAGATAGTACCCGTAATGGGAGTCGCTAAAAATATTGAAAAACATAAAAATTTGGATATAGTTTTAAGTAATGATGTAAATGATATACTGGAAGATGAATCCATAGACATAGTAGTGGAGCTGATAGGCGGAGTTGATGAGGCATATAAAATAGTAAAAAAAGCATTGAAAAACGGTAAATCTGTGGTAACTGCAAATAAGGCACTTTTGGCTTATCACAGATATGAGCTTCAAGAAAAAGCTGATGGAATGGGGTTTGGATTTGAAGCTAGTGTGGCTGGCGGAATTCCTATAATAAATGCTTTAAGAGAAGGGCTTAGTGCGAATCAAATATTATCTATAAAAGGGATACTTAACGGAACTTGTAACTATATGCTTACGAGAATGATAAATGAAGATATAAGTTTTGCTGAAGTTTTAAAAGAAGCTCAAAAATTAGGCTATGCCGAAGCTGATCCTATATTTGATATAGGAGGATTTGATGCTAGTCATAAATTGCTAATTTTAGCTTCTATCGCTTATGGGATAAATGCAAAGCCTGAAGATATATTGATTGAGGGAATTGAAAATATAAACAGTGATGATATATTTTTTGCCAAAGAGTTTGGATATAATATAAAACTTTTAGCAATTGCAAAAAAAATTAACAACAAAGTGGAGCTTAGAGTTCATCCCGCACTTGTAAAAAAAGAAGAGATGATAGCCAAAATTGATGGTGTTATGAATGGCATTAGTGTTATTGGAGATTTTGTGGGTGAGACTTTATACTATGGAGCAGGAGCAGGCGGTGATGCTACTGCTAGTGCTGTGATTTCAGATATTATTTCTATAGCAAGAGGAGATGCTTCTCCTATGCTTGGATTTAAAAAACTTGTTCAAAATGATTTGACATTATTGTCAATGAACGAAGTTCAAAGCGAGTATTATGTGAGAATGAGTGTTGTTGATGAGGTTGGCGTTTTGAGCAAAATATCTAATATATTTGCAAAATTTGATATATCTATAGATAGCTTTTTACAAAAATCATCTAAAAAAAGTTTGCAAACAACTCTTTTATTTTCAACTCATAACTGCAAAGAAGTACAAATTAAGAAAGCACTTAACGAAGTAGAGAGATTGTCTTTTGTAAAAGAAAAACCTGCGATGATTAGAATACAGGAGTAATTATTGGAAGAAGAAATTGATTCTGTCTGCACATATTGTGGGGTTGGATGTGAGATAACAGCAAAAGTACAAGATAATAAAATAAAAACAATATATGCAAAAAAAGAAACAAAAGTAAGCAGAGGAAAGCTTTGCGTTAAAGGTAAACTTGGCTGGGATTTTGTTGACTCCTCCCAAAGACTTCCTCCGGTTAAAATAAGAAAAAGTTTTATTTATAAAAATGAATTATATTTTCCAAAGAGTATAAAAGATAAATTTTTGCAAGGTATAAAAGAAGATGAAAATTTTTTTTATCCATCTTTAAAGCTTGCTTATGAGATAGCTGCCTGGAAATTGCAGAGGATTTTTGATCTTTATGGCGGAGATACTATAGCAGGTATTGGAGGGGCAAGAAGTAATTGTGAAAGTGGATATATCTTTCAAAAATTTATAAGAGAAGTTCTTCTAAGCCCTCATATTGACAACTGTGCAAGAGTGTGTCATGCCCCAAGTTTAAAAGGTATGAGAAAAGTTATAGGTGAAGGAGCTGCGACAAATCCTTTTGATGACATAGAGGAAGCCGAATTTATTATCTTGTTTGGATCAAATATCACAGAAGCTCATCCGATAGCTGCTACTAGAGTTAGTAAGGCTTTAAAAGAAGGTAGGAAACTTGCTCTTTTTGATGTTCGAGAGACTCACTTAAGCTCTAATGCCACTTATCAATGTACGATACCCTATGAAAGTAATTTGCTTATTTTGAATATGATAAGTTTTGTTATACTTAATGAACAATTATATGATAGTGATTTTATAACAAGGCGTACTTCTGGTTTTGATGAGTATAAAAACAGTATTTTAAATGATGAATATGCAAATCCAGAATTTTTTCTAAAGATAAAAGGTTATGAGTATTTGTCTGATATGGTAAAGAAGGTTGCAAGAGAGTATGCGAAGAGTCGGTCTATCATTCTTTGGGGATTGGGAGTTACTGAACAAATAGATGGTTCTTATGCGGTTGAAGCTCTTTGTAATCTTGCTGTTTTAACAGGTAATATTGGCAAAAATGGAGCTGGGCTTATACCTCTTCGTGGGCAAAATAATGTACAGGGTGTTTGTGATATGGGTTGTTTGCCCTATTTTTTGCCAGATTATAAAATACCGCACAGAGAAGGTAAAAAAACTCCTGATTTGATAAATGATATGATTGATTCTAAGATAAAAGCAGTTATCAATATGGGAGAAGATATAGCTCATATTCATACAAATCAAAATAAGATAAAAACCGCATTGGAAAATTTAGATTTTCTTGTGGTTCTTGATTTGTTTGATAACGAGACAACAAAAAAAGCTGATATTATTTTTGGAGTTAGGAGTGCTTACGAAAAGGAAGGAATTTATATAAATGCTGAAAGAAGACTTCATCTCTCATCTGTTCTTATTGAGAATAATTTGCCTGATGATTGGGAGGTTATAGTTGGAATTGCTAAAAATATAACTAAGGATTTTGATTATCAAACCAATTTTCAAATTTGGGAGGAAGTGCGAGTACAAGCAAAGGAAAGATTTTGTAAAGCAAGTTATGAGGCACTTAGAAAACATAAATTAACCGGACTTCAATGGCCTGTTTTTGATAAAGATACTCCAAGACTTCATATAGAGAATTTTAGAACAGATGACAAAAAAGCTCATTTTTCATATAGAAAATATTTTGTAAGAGGCATGATAAGGGAATTATTAGATAAAAAGAATTGTGGTTTTTATCTGACAACAGGCAGAGTCATTGCCCAATATAATAATGCAAGTCAAACCAAAAGATCCCCGACTCTTTTAAAAAGACATCGTGAAGATATACTTCATGTTAGTTTGCAAGATAGTGAATTTTTCAAAGATGCTAAAGAGGTAATTCTTTCTACAAGATATGGTAACAGTTCTGCTTTAAAGATAAAAATTACTAAAAAATTAAAAAAAGGGACACTGTTTTGCAGCTTTCATCATGCAAAGAGCAAGATAAATTTTCTCTTTGGAGACGAGTGTGACGAATTGACAAAAACAGCAAGATTTAAGTGTGTGAAAGTAGATATAGAGGTATTAAAATGAGTAGAAAGCTTGGTAATATTGCTGAAGACAAAGCTGCTAAATTTTTGCAAAAAAGTGGATTTAGTATCGTTGAGAGAAATTTTTATTCAAAATTTGGTGAGATTGATATAATCGCTTTAAAGGGTAGGATTTTACATTTTATTGAAGTTAAAAGTGGAAAAAATTTTGAGCCGATTTATGCTATAACACCACAGAAAATAGATAAAATTATAAAAACTATAAATTACTTTTTACTGAAAAATAAGATGGATGTTGATTATTGTATTGATGCAGTTATCATAAAAAATAAAGAGATTGAATTTATTGAGAATATTACTCTTTTGTAATTCTATATAAAAAACTAAATACTTCTGATACAGCTTTATAAAGATTTGGCGGAATTTCTTTGTCAAGTTCTATCTTGCTAAGCATTTGAACTAAATCACCATCTTTTTTTATGGGAACTTTTTCTTCTTTTGCTATTTTTATGATATTTTCGGCAATTTTTCCTTTACCTTTTGCTATTACTTTGGGAGCATTATCTTTTTTTTGTTCATACTTTAACGCTACTGCTTTTGTTATTTTTTTTGTTGGCTTCATGCCTTGATGTCCATTCCAAGTTTTATAACATCCTCATATCCATACTCATATTGTTTTTTATCTTTTAGAAAAAAAATATTTGTACTTAACCCTATGTCATTGAGAAGTATCTTTAAATCTTTTAAGTTTTTTATTATTTTATTTTCAAAAAGTTTATTTTTTGCATTTATTCCGACTGATAAGTTGCTATCATTTAGCATTAGAAGTATATTTATATTACCATATTTTTCCAAATCCAACTCTATTTTGCAAGTAAAATTTTTTGTCTTTTTATAGTATTTAAAAGAGAGTTTGCCATCTTTTAAATCCTCCCATGCAAAAGGGATAAAGGATGTAAAATTTGAGTTTAAAATGGAATTTATTTGATTTGATTGTATTTGAGAGATACTTTTGTCTGAAAGCTTATCTATAAGTGGATTGTTTATAGAATTTTTGTTATCTTTTTTTATATTTAATAATACAGCTTTTAAATCATTTGTTAAATTATCTCCAACAGATTTATTTTTTAAAATATTATCTTTTAACTTTGCTTCATACAAAATACCTGAGTTTTGAATATTATCTTTTATATCTATTTTATTTATCGATTTGGTAAAATTTTCCAAAACAGGCTGGTATTTTTTAAGTGAGGGTTGATCTTTTATAAGATTTAAAATCGTTTGTAAATTTTTAGTAATATTTCCGATATTTTTTATTATCTTGCTATTGCTTAAAAGCTTTATGGAGGATTTTTTTATCTCTTTGTTGTCATCTAAAACATATTCTTTTAAAATAGCATTTAAATTCTTAATATTTTTTTGTGTAAATTTTTTAGGTGTTGCATTGAAAGTTTTATTAGTATTTTCATTTGATGATTGTATTAAAATTTTTTTAATTTCATTTTCAAGAGTTTTAAGCTTTGCATGGATAGGCAAATTTTTGTATTTTTGTATGTTTTCTTGAATTATTTTTAATATTTCTTGCAATCTGTTTTTTGTTTGTAAAGTCAGTTTCCCCTTTTTTGATAATGTTTTAATATTTTTGATTATATTTTCTATTTGTAATTGTTTTAGGTTTTTTAAATTATTAGTTTTTAGTGAATTAAAAATAAAATTTAACTCTTTTTGGACTACTTGATCTATTTGTTGAATTTTTACATTAGACTTTGATGAGAATTTTATCATTTTCATATAGCCCTGACTAAATCTTTTAATTTTTTTATCGTATTGTATTTATCTATTAATAACTGTTTAATTTCAAAACTAATAATACCTTTTTTATTGATTAGATTTTTTGATAACTCATTATATATGTTTATATCTTTTTTGGAGATTACAATAAAATCATCACCTTTAACCCTAAAAACCATATTTGTGCTATAAAGATTGCTCAATAATTTTGCTATACTTGAAAGAAGAATATCTCCGTTTTCCCAAGAAAGTATTTTGTTAAATTCTGTAAAATTATGTATAGCTATAGTATATAAAAAAGTATAATCTAAAATCTCACTGGTGATATAAAGGTATTTTAAAAATTCCAAATTATAACATTCTGTCATAGGATCTTTGAAAAAATATGAAAATCTAGCTTCTTCAAGTGAATTTTTAGGTAGATGCTGGTGCAAATCTACACTAATGTCATAATCTTTTAAAATACTTACAGCTGCAGTAATTAATTTGTCGCTAAACCAGATATTTCGTAGTGATTCTAACTCTTTTAAAGCTTCCTCTTTACTCTTTGCCGGTTTATATATTCTGTTTGTTGTCATAGCATCAAAAGTATCAGCAATAGAAAGAATTTGAGACAGGAGTGGAATTTCATCTTCTTTCAAACTATTTGGATAACCGCTGCCGTCATATCTTTCATGGTGGCTTAGTATGATTTTCGCCTCTTTTTTTAAAAATGATACATTGGAAATAATTTCATAGCCTTTTTTTGGATGTTGTTTAATGATATCGTATTCTATATGGTTTAAGGCTCCCGGTTTAAGCAGTATGGAATCAGGCGTTTCAATCTTCCCTATATCGTGAAGTTCCGAAGCATTTTGTAAACAATCTATATCTTTTTCAGATATACCCAGTTTTTTTGCAATCAATGTAGCATATTTGCTAACTCTGCTGTCATGACCTGCAGTATAAGGATCCCTTGCTTCAATGGCTTTGTTTAGTGAAAATACCATCTCTTTATAATTTTTTATCTTATCTGTAAAAAATTTCTTATTTTGCTCTTTTAGTCTCTCTAAATTTATAGAGAGTGAAATATCTCCGACTAATTCTTCTATAAGAGAAACCTCTTTTTTGCCAAATCCTTCTTTGTTGATAGTATAAACAACCAAAACTCCGAAAGCTTTGTCATTATTATTTAGACAGATTGGAGTTGTTAGAATATGAGTATATTTTTTCTCAAAGGATTTATCGGTTTTATGAAATAAATGTTTTTTATTTTCAATGTTTGTTATGATGGTTTTATTTTCAAGATAAGCTCTAACAATGGAGCTGTTTTTTTCTTTAGTTTTGTGGATAGTTAGTGTATCTAAGTCTTTTACTATAAATTTGCCAAAGTTTTTAGAATGAGTATAAATACCGATTTTATCCGTATGGGCAAAACCTATCCAGCAAGATAGATATAATTTTTCTTTTATGATTTCGTCACATACTAAAGTCAATTTATCTTTTATATTTATATTTTTTATTAATACTTGATTGACATTTTTAACTGTAACAATGATTTTATTTAGATATAGTTCATTTTTGTATTTTTCATTCACTATATTTTTGGCATCTATGTATTGTTTTGTTGCTTTTAAAACCATTTTTTTAAGATAAGTATTTATTAATAATAAAATAACACCTAAGATTATAAGTGCACATATAGTTATAAACAAAATTTCTTTATATTGATATTTGGCTTTGATATCTAAGTAGTTGTGTAAATGTTTATAAAATATGGAATTCATATCTAATTTATAATTTTTTAAACTATTGTCAATCAAATCTCTTAAATGTTGCTTATTTTTAGGATATGCAAAAGTGATTTTTGTAGGGCTAAACATAATATTTGTCTTTTTTATGGATGGAAATTTACTATGTACATTTGAGTATATAGTGCTATTTGAAACCCCTACATTTATAACATTTTTATTTAAATTATTAAAAATTTCTTTATAAGTATCATAATAGATAATTTGAACATTTATTTGAAGACTTCTTATGTAATTTAAAAAACTTTCAGCGTATATATCTCCTTTTTGAAGACCGACTTTTTTATTTTGTAAATTTTCCCAAGAGGCTATATGGATATTTTTATTGGTATATAGCGTTCCCCAGTTTGCAAGGATATCTTCTTTGGAAAAGAGAAATTTTTTTGTCCTTGTTTTAGTGTATGCAATCGGGCCTAATATATCTATTTTACCTTTTGAAAGTAACTCTAAACATTCATGCCAGGAGCATTTTCTATAATGAAGCTGTAAATCATTTTCTTCAGCAATATCATTTAAAATAGCAGGAAAAAGTCCCTTTGCTTTTTTGTCAAGGCCCATATAGGAGAGAGGTTTATTGTTGTATATGCCGACATTTATGATATTTTTTGCATAACTATAGGATGATATAAAAAAGAAAAAAAGAAAAAAAATTCCCCTAAGATAAGTTTTTTTCATAATGAATCCTATAAACTTTACCATTACATAGTGGTCTTATTATATTATGAATAAGATAAATTTAAGATTAACGATATATATAATATGGTTAGGCTCTTAAACTATATATCTGTCGTAATTGGCTTTTAAAGAAAAATAGGTATAATATCACACTAAGTGAAAGACACTTAAAATTTTGAAGGAGATTGAAATGGGAAAATATATAGAATTAAATGCATCCAATTTTGACGATACTATAAAAGAAGGTGCTGTATTGGTTGATTTTTGGGCACCTTGGTGTGGACCGTGCAGAATGGTTGCACCGGTTATAGAAGAATTGGCTGAAGACTATGACGGTAAAGCCAAGATTTGCAAAGTCAATACGGATGAAGAACAAGATATAGCCATCAAATATGGCATAAGATCAATACCTACGATTTTATTCTTTAAAAATGGAGAATTGGTTGACCAGATGGTCGGTGCCGCAGGAAAGCAAGTTTTAGCCGATAAGTTAAATACACTTCTGTAATGGCTTTTAAAAAGGGGAGAAAGATACTCTCCCTAAACTATCTCTTTGCATCATTTTTTGGTGCATTGATGATAGCAAGTGCTTATGCTTACTTTAATTATAAGTTTGCAGAGTATAAATTTATAGATTTTGGCAAATGGACATTTTATGAAAAAAAAGATATTTTCAAACCTGTTGACAAAAAATATGTAGTTATTCTTTTCAGTTCCCATCAAAATGATATTAAAAAAATTTTAAAAAGAGTAAAAAATAAAGCAAAGATTTTAGCAATTGATATTTATCAAAAAAGATTTAAAAGCAACGATAGAGTGATATATATGACAAGCGGTATAAATACAATATTAAGTTTTATACAAAGATTTAATATTTATCATATACCATCATTACTTATAATAAAAAAGATAAAAAAAAATAGATATAAACAAGACAGCATGATAGAAACAATGCAAGAATAAAGGAAAAATTATGTTAGATTTAGCGATTATTGGCGGAGGCCCTGCTGGATTGAGTGCCGGTCTTTATGCGACAAGAGGTGGATTAAAAGATGTTGTGATGTATGAAAAAGGGTTACCGGGAGGTCAAATCACCCAAAGTAGCGAAATAGAAAATTATCCGGGCATCAAAGAAGTTGTTACCGGTATGGAGCTTATGGAGCCATGGCCCGAGCAATGTATGAGATTTGGGCTCAAACATGAAATGAAAGAAGTAACAAGAGTAACAAAAAACAGCGATGAAACTTTTAGCATATATATTGCCGGAGGTGAAGAGATGAGTGCTAAGAGTGTTTTAGTTTGCACAGGAAGTACCCCAAGAAGAGCAGGATTTGAAGGAGAGGATGAGTTTTTTGGAAAAGGTGTAAGCACTTGTGCCACTTGTGACGGATTTTTTTATAAAAATAAAGAAGTAGCTGTTCTTGGTGGTGGGGATACTGCTTTGGAAGAAGCTCTGTACCTTTCTAATATATGTTCTAAAGTTTATCTTATACACAGGCGAGATGCTTTTAGAGCAAGTCCCACTACGGTTGAAAAAATAAGACAGGCTGAGAATATTGAGCTTGTTTTGAATTCGAGCATCAAAAAAGTATATGGTGATAATATGGGGTTACAAGGAGTTATAAGTATCGACAAGCAAGGACATGAGAGAGATATTAAAGTTCCTGGAATTTTTGTTTTTGTAGGTATGAATGTCAATAACAGTGTTATAAAACAAAATGATGGAACTTTTTTGTGTGATACAAATGACTCAGGAGAGATAATTGTGGATTTAAACATGAAAACTTCGGTTGCCGGGCTTTATGCGGCAGGCGATATCAGAATCCAAGCTCCAAAACAAGTTGTTTGTGCAGCTGGAGACGGCGCTACGGCAGCTATCAATATAATATCATACATTAATGAGTAAAGGTTTAAGATGATAAAAATAGGAATTCACGGGTCAACAGGAAGAGTTGGTAAACTTTTGATAGAAAATTTAAAGAATGATAAAGAGCTTACTATTTCAGTACTCCATGCTATCGAAGAATTTACATTTACTGTGCCAAAAGATGTGCTTGTTACAAATGATGTAAAAACTCTTTTAGATAATTCTGATGTAGTTATAGACTTTACTTTGCCTGCTGGAACTCAAACTCTTTTAGAGACAGCATTAAATGAATGTGCAAAGCCACTTGTTATCGGGACTACAGGTTTGAATGTACATCAACATAACTTGATGAAAGAAGTCAGTAAAAAAGTACCTATTTTATATTCTACAAATATGTCTTTGGGTGTTGCGGTATTGAATAAACTTGTTCAAATAGCATCATCGACTTTAAGTGATTTTGATA
>WFMT01000240.1 GCA_015488975.1 Campylobacteraceae bacterium
CTTAGTAATAAATTTCGCTTGTGCTTCATAGTCGTTTTCAGGAATTGCATCCCATTCATCTGACAATAACTTTCTATCTTTTAGTGTTAGAATTGACATTTTATTTTCAATAATTTTATCATCTGACAGTAGCTCTTTAAAATGCAGTTCAACATCTACATCCGTTAAATTTTCTTCTTTTATAAAATCATTTAATTTATTTTTCTCTTTTGCTATCTCATAAGCTTTGTACTGTCGATATAGTTCAATTTTACTTGGTTTTGGTGTTTCAAATACCTCCTCAAAATTTTTAATATCTCTCACGCTAAAATCTTTAAACTTCATGTTATAAAACTCTTTTGTATCTGCTTTAATAATAGCCTCAGCACGTTGTTTTACTTCTGCTTGTGGTGTGTAGCCTTTATATATCAGCTTTTGGAGTGGGTAATATGCTATATGTTCATATTTTTCTCCAAGACTATGTATCATGTCATTTGAGAGTAGTGTCATTGATTTTTGTTGCTTTGATGTTGATGTGGTTTTTCTACCGTTTTGATGCGATGTGTTTTCATCTTCATACCAGTATTCTGTTTTTCCTAATTTTTCAGATATAGCTTTTACAATATCATTCTCTGCTGTACCAAATATAAGTACAAGATAGTTGGCAGCAAGCAGTGTGTCAACATTTTCTTTCTTTTTTGGCAGTTTCTGCAGTCCTGTTATGGGACAACAACCGTATGATCTAAGTCGTAAGTGGATTCTATCTATCGTGTCATCATCGAGATAGTTAATCATTCCCAAGTATTCATCAAGTAAATAAAAAGTATAGTTGTTGTTTTTTGCCGCGTAACTATCAAGTGAAGCATGAACCATAGTAAACGCTGCAACAAACCCTGTAAATATAGGTCTTAAGGCTGAATTGTAAGCTTCAACATTTGCAAGATAGAGTTTAGCACCATTTTTTCTTTCAAAAAACTTTTTTATAGTAAAAGTTTTTCTATTTTTTTTGATGATGAAGTAAGCACTCATTTCAAATATCTCCAAAATTTGATTCATGGTTTTTGAAACATCACTGTCTGATTTTGATTCCCCTTTTTCCATTGAAGTGATTAGGTCTTTGATCGCTGTAATAAATAGAGTCCATTTTTTTTCTACAGATTCATCGGCATAAACAGAGTAGATAGCTTTTGTGGTGTCTGAGTACCTTTTTTGAGCTGCCTGGGAGAAGTAGTCTTTTTTTTCACCAAGCATTGATGATAAAAGGTTAGTAAAAAATGCTTCTTGAACTGTTACATCTTCGTTGAGAAAATCCCATATCATCGATCTCTCATCAAGCCCTGCATTGTAGATAATATCGATATTTTTTCTATAATAAAATTTGATAAAATCCTGCTTTATATCATGGATTAAAGCTCTGTTATACCAGTTTTGATTTAAAAGGCTGTAATACATCTCAGATTTACCTGTACCAGTAGCTCCAAGGATACACACGCCTTGTGTCAGGTCTCTTGGCTTAAGGTAAACCTCTGTACTTTTTTCAATACTTTTAATTGTACCTTTTGGGGCTTTTGATTTTTCAATAAAGTGATCAAAAAATCTAAAATTATCTAGATAAACAACTCTTTCACTCTTTTCATCTTTTTTAAAATCTCTTTTTATATCTCTATAGTCTTTCCATATATAGCCTTGTATCACATTCTCTGGATTAGGAGCTGATCCAAATGTACCTTTTCTAGCCAGTGCTGCTCGCCTGTAAAATAAAAACCCTTGTTCGCGATGATGACGGTCTAAAAACCATCCTACCAAGATAAATAACCCCATTAATACCATCATTAATTCTGTGCTCATCTTTCTATCTCCTTAGTATTGGTTTTTTGAAGTATGTTTTGGAATTCTGATAAAAAGCCTAAAATTAGCTGTAATGTAGGCTCTGGCATAGCGATATTTGCTATACCGTTAACTTTACTAATCTTTATACCATCAAACATTTTTCCCATAACATAATCAAAGGATTCATTCTTTAATTGCTCTTTTAAAAAAGATTCTTTTTGTTGTTTTTGATTGGATGAATCTCTCAGTCTCATTCTTACTTTAGCCACGTTCTCTCCTTTGGTTTTGTGTTTTAGTATTTTGAAGCTTTATAGTGTCGCTTCGTAAATCTGCTCGAGTAAGATCTACCTTTTTACTTTCTTGTTGTTTTTGTGCAAGCTTGGCGATTTCATGTAATTTATTAGCATAAGCATTAAGTCTCTCAATATCAATAGTTCCATCTTTTTGTATTAACTTTTCAAAAGATTTTTCGCTTGAGAGGTCTTGTACACGCTCTTTAAGGTCGTACTGATGCTCTTTTGCTTTTATATCTTTATAAAGCTCTTCTCTCTTTTCGGTGCTTGCAAAAGAGTACTCACCCTGTTTATTTTCTTTTAAAAACCCTTTCTCTTCGAGTCTTTTAGCATTATTTAGTGTTCCATCAATAAATTGCTGTACTTTTTTTTCAGATGGTACATTTTTACCTTTTGCACGCATCTCTTCCATCTGTGTTCGCCAATTATTAAGTCTTTCTTTTGAGACACCTCCAAATTTAACAGCTGATAGGCTCATAAATTTTTCAGTTGAAATTTCACTGGTTCGATTCTCTATCTGAGCAATTTTCCAGTCATTCTCAACAGCTTCTTTTGTAAAAGAAAAATATTGAGGCTCTGGAGTTTTTATTTCTGTAGCGATAGCTTTTATCTCTGTTGATCTATTTTTTAATACACTCTCACTTGTCTGGACAAACTGTTTATCATTAAATAGATGGTTATTTTCAAACTCCATTTGTTTATCATTGTCAAGTGTCTGATACTCTTTATTTTCAATTAATAAATCCAAAGCCTCAGTTTTAGTTACATTTTTTTGAAGCTGTAGAAAATCATTTAAGCTCTCATTCTTGCTTGCCTCCTTAAACTTGTAGGATTCAAGCTCTTTTTCAACATGTTGTTTTGATTTTTCCATATCAAAATAACTCTTAGCTAATTTTTCTTTTTCAAATGCTGTACTAGCTTTAAAAAATGCCTGACCAGCTTCTTGTGCTGTATAGCCATTCTCTACTGATTCCTTTAGAAAAGATTGTAAAGCTTCTCTATGTGGTGGATATGCCTCATCAAATGTTTCATGACTTTTTATCTCATCGTTCCATAGTGCTTTATTCTCTTCTATAAAGCCCTCGGCTTTTTCCATCAATTTTCCATCAATTTTAACACCATTAAAATTTTTAGCAGCATTTATATCAAGGCGATTAAGCTCTTTTTGTTGGAATTTCTCTAAATGCTCATCTAGTTTTTTGTTTACTACCTTATCATTTAATCTATCAAAGTATTTATCTACCTTATTTGCGAGCCTTTGTACAAGTTGGTTAGCATCATTTAGAATATCTTTTATCATTCCGCGAATTCCAATATGGCTATTTAAGGCTTCTATAAAGCCCTCTCTTTGTTCATCTGGAACAAGATCAGATTGTGCAAATCTGCTCATTGTTTTCTTATCTTTTTTTACCATCGCAAGATCTAATTGCTGCGATAACATTTTGGATAATGGTTTAGTAAAGGCTTCATTTTTCTCAAAATTTGCACCATTTACTACTTTTGAGGGATATGAGCGAATCTTATCTATAGTATTCCTATCGAGTTCAAACACCACTTTTTTATTCATAAATTTTGCTTTTTCAA
>WFMT01000241.1 GCA_015488975.1 Campylobacteraceae bacterium
CCAAAAACATATTAAGGTAAAAGGTGATATTTTATTTACAAAATATGGATTGTCCGGATTTGCTATACTCGATATCAGCTCCTATGTTTCAAAGCTACTTCTTGAGCAAAAGAAAGTAAATATTTTCATAAATCTGCTTCCGGATTATGATAAGTTGGAACTGCTCTCAATCTTTGAAAATATTAAAAAATTTCATAACAGATATGATATATTAACAATGCTTAGTGGTTTCATATCTTCAAAAATAGCAAAAGTTTTATTGAGTGAATTAAAAATCAATCAAAATAAAATACTTAAAGAGATAAGTGTCAAAGAGATGAGAGTTATGGTAGAAAAGATTTTAGATTGGCATTTTGAAATAGACAGTACTCACGGGTTTGACTATGCAGAAGTTTGTGGCGGCGGCTTGCGTATTTCTCAAATAGATCCAAAAACAATGGAGTCCAAAATACTCAAAGGTTTATTTTTTGCAGGAGAAATACTTGATATTACAGGGAAAAGAGGAGGATTTAATCTTGCTTTTGCCTGGTCTAGTGGCTATATAGCAGGTAAAAATATTGGAAAATTAAGTTAAAATAAAGAGATATGATATGAAAAAATTATTTATAATAAGACATGCAAAATCAAGCTGGAAAGATACAAGTTTGGATGATTTTGACAGAGGGTTAAACAAAAGAGGAAAAAAAGATATAAAATTTATTGCAAATTGGTTAAGGGCAAATAGATTTTATCCTGATTTGATTTTGTCTTCTCCCGCAAGAAGGGCAAAGGATACTCTTGAGCAGATTGTTAAAACTTTAAAGTTAAATGATGAAATTATCAGATTTGATAAGAGTATATATGAAGCAACTTGTGACACCTTGATTGATTTACTGGAGCAAGTTGATAAAAGATATGATAATTTATTTTTGATAGGACATAATCCGGCATTAAATGAATTGGCTGAGTTTTTAACTAACAGTGTGATTTTTAATATTCCAACTTCAGGAATATTTTGTGTGGAATTTAATATAAGTAAATGGAGTGAAATAAAAAATGTAAAAGGAATTATATCTTTTTTTGAATTTCCCAAAAAGCTAAGACAGATGGAGAAGGATGCATGATAGAGTTTTTTAAAGAGTATTTACCATATTTAAAAAATTATAAAAAAAAGCTGATTTTGGCAATTTTTGGTATGATTTTAGTTTCTGCTTCGACTGCTGCAGTTGCATATCTTGTTAAGCCTGTGATGGATAAGATATTTGTTCAGCAAGATATAAAAATGCTTTATATACTACCGATATTTATCATTTTAGCTTTTATCGGGAAAGGAGTTGGAGCTTTTTTGTCTTCATATTTTTTAACTTTTATAGGTGAAGATGTAGTAAGGATTATAAAAAATAAAATGTTAGAGCATATAGTAAACCTTGATTTTGATTTTCATTTAAACAGGCATAGCGGAGAGCTGATAAGTAGGATTACAAATGATATTTCAAAAATACAAGGTGCTATCGCTTCGGATGCTGTTAACTTTTTTAAAGGATTGTTTACAATCGCTGGTTTACTTGTTGTTGTTGTGTATCAAAGCCCAACATTAGCACTTTTTTCCATTATTGTAATTCCAGTTGCCATATATCCTATAAAATTAATATCCAAAAAGATAAAAATTCTTTCAAGAAGATCCCAAGAACAAAATTCAAAGCTTACATCGGCTCTTTCTGAAATATTTCAAAATTATGAAATGATAAAAGCTTATAATGCACAAAAGTATGAATTAGAAAGATTTAACAAAAAAAATCTTGACTATTTTAAAATAAATATGAAAAGTATCAAGAATCAACAACTCTTAGCTCCAGTTTTTGAGATAGTCGGTGCTATATCTATAGTCGCAGTTATTGTAATAGGCGGAAGAGAAGTTTTAATAACACATGAGTTGACAACAGGGGGATTTTTCTCTTTTTTAACAGCATTATCACTTTTGCTTGATCCTTTAAAAAGAATATCAAATTCATACAGTAAGTTTCAAATAGCAGTAGCTGCCAATGAAAGAATAAAAGATATAATGTCTCATCCAATTAATATATTAGCAGGCAAAGATAAAGTTGAAAATATCGATGTAATACAGATGAAGAATTTAAATTTGACTTATGGGAAAAATCAGGCATTAAAAGATATTAATTTTAAAGCTTATAAAGGTAAAACTATCGGATTGGTTGGAGATAGTGGAGGAGGGAAGAGCTCGATAGTCAACTTGCTTTTGAGATTTTATGATCCTACAAGTGGAGTGATTTTGATAAATGATAAAGACATGAAATCATTTGATATTGATAACTTAAGAGAACATATATGTGTTGTGAGTCAGAGGATTTATATAGTCAATGATACCGTAGCGGCAAATATAGCTTATGGCAAAGAGCAGGATGAAAAAAAGATAAAAGAAGCTCTAAAAAAAGCAAATCTCCTTGAGTATATAGAAAACCTGGAAAATGGTATTTATACGGTTTTGGATGAATCTGGGACAAATTTATCAGGCGGACAAAGACAGAGAATTGCTATCGCAAGGGCATTATACAGGCATCCTGCTATATTGATACTTGATGAGGCTACAAGTGCATTGGATAATAAAAGTGAAGCTTCCATTATGAATACAATATACAAAATAAAAGAAAATATGATAATCTTTATAGCAGCCCATAGGCTTACAACTGTGGAAAATTCAGATCATATCCTTGTTTTTGAGCATGGAAAGATAGTTTGTCAAGGCAACATGAAAGATTTAAAAGAAAACTGTACTTATTTTAAAAAGTTATATAGCTTTATTTGATAATATACAAGTATCCCTGATAGACCAAGGCACTTGATATACCTGCTAATATACCAGCTACAATATCATCTCCCATAACCCCTTTCCCCCCATCATATTCTTTATCAATCCTACCTATAAGAGAGGGTTTCCATATATCATAAATACGAAAAAATACCAAGCTTAATGCCATTTGCAAAATCGTTGCTGAGCTTAATGAAAAGGCAAGCCATACGCCTACGACTTCATCTATCACAATCTCTTTAGGATCTTTTTTATTATATTCATTTTCATATATATCTATCTCTTTTAAAGCAAGTAGCGTTATTAGTATAGACAATAAGAATAAAGTAGATACAGGAAAATATTGTAAGATAAAATATCCGACAACAGCAGCAGCTATGCTACCAACGGTTCCAGGTGCGTAAGGAGAGAGTCCTGTATAAAAAAATGTTAAAAAAAGTTTTCTTATGTCTTTTCTTTTCATTAATATCCTTTTTTATGTTAATGAAGTAGTTTGATAAAGCTGAAGAAGCTTGATGTAAAAATCTTTTTCATCATGTTCTTCTAAGAGCCCAGAGTTTGGCATAATTGCATCATATAATTTACCTAAATCTTCAAATCTATTTTTAAAAAGCTCACTTAGAAGAATTGCTGATATTTCTTTTCTTACTAGTACAGCAGGTGGCAATAGGCCGGATTTTAAAATTTCAAGGATTGACGGAGAATGATAAGATATATGATGATGTTTACCGTGAGGGCAGGTTTTTGTACTAACCAAAGTTTTGCATTGGTCACAATATACAAATTCACTTACAATAGTAGCTTTGATGCCATTGTTTTCAATAGTATCAAGTATTGAATTTATTCTGTCATGGTTGTAAAATACACCAATACCTGAGTGATTTTGCCCTAATATTATATCAGTACAGCCAAAATTCTTTGCAGCTATCGAATCTAATACAGCATTATTATAACCGGCAAATATATATGTATTTTCAAAAGGAACGATAAGTACTCTGTTTTTTGGTAAAAAATTTTCTACAAAGTATTCTAATGTCTTGTATCTTATCTCATAAGACAGAGTATCTTTTTTGTATGGTTTTAATAAAAATATAATTAGTAAGTCAGTACTTTCAAGAGTTAACCTTATAAGTCTTTCATGGGCTCTGTGAAGTGGCTTGGCTGCCATCATTATTGCTGTAGTTGTTTTGGCATTTATATTGTTTTTTGCTTTTTTTATATCAGCTTTTATATTTTTTATATCATTAAAATCTATCTCATATTTGCCAGCTATTGAATATTCGCCAAGTCTTTTTAGAGTATCCATCACCCCTGGATGAGTTTCATCGTAAGTTCCAAATATAGACTTAATCCTGTTTTTAATATTAATTTTATATACACTCTTAGTTTTGATATATCCAGCAAAATTGCCTGAAACGATTATCTTTATAATATCATCTTTTTTTGCATTTTTTAAAACTTCTTTATTTCTTTTTCCAGATGGAGCTAAGATAAATGGGAAAGGAAGAAACTGTTTTTTATATTTTTTTGTTTTACATACTTCATTGGCCACTTCTTCATCCATCAATGAATCTATAGGCTGAAGTATGCCTTCTTTTGCCAATGAGAGTGTAGCTAAAGCTTCCTTATCAAGATGCAACTCTTTTAAGGTATTATTTTTTCTTATTGATTCCATATTTTTTTCTCTTCTCCCATAAACTTTTTCTTGAAACACCAAGCTTTTTGCTAAGCTCCGTATCGGTACAATTATTTTGACAACTCAGGATTACATATTTTACATAATCATCGATAGATAATATATCACCATTGTCATATATTTTATTGTAATTGTCAAGAGAAATCATATTGATATTGCTATTTATCTGTTCACTTGTATCAGTTGTACACAGTATTGCTCTTTTTTTCTCAAAATCAGACAGGATTTTTATCCTCTCACTTTTTTTCAAATTTTGAAAATTTACCAAATACAATAAAGTTTTGTCATCATAACTTTGCATTTTTTCCAAAGCATTTGGTGTATCAAGAGGTATAAAAATAGGAATTTCATTAATACTTTTTGCATATTCGTAGACCAGCTTATCGGCAAACTTTTGATAATAACTTTTGATTAACAAAGGTAAAGATATATTTTTAATATTTATTTGTTTAATTGAACTATTTTTGAGTAAGTTTTCCATGTATGCTGAGCAAAATAAACTTTGTTTTTTAAGTTTTTTATATTCAAATAGATGATCTATTTTCCTTATAAGCTCTTCAATCATAAAAGGTTTCAGTATATAATCATCAGCCCCTGTTTTGAGTGGTTTTGAGACAGTATCATTGCTGATATATGAAATTAAGAGTATTATGATAGATGATTTGTGCTTTTGTATTGCTGGATAAAAATTTTGTCCTGAAATATTTGTCGAGAGTAAGACTATATCATATTTATCTTCATTTATAGACTCTTTGATGGTGGCGACAATTTTGCAGTTATAACCAACTTCTGTAAGTCTGGATGCAATACTTTGAGCTAGATAAATCTCACTTTCAACGATTAAAACTTTCATTTAATTCTCCTTTTCCAAGGATGTAGAATCCCTTGAAAATTTCTCACACTAAAGCTTTGTCTTCGGCAAGAGAAACAATCATATTGTTTCATGATTGCTTTCTTTAAGTGTCCAGTCACTGTATTTTAGTGAAGCGATTGCTTGAACACTCAAACCTTCTTTTCTTCCGATATATCCTAATTCTTCAGTTGTGGTTGCTTTTATATTTATTTTTATTTTATCAATATTTAAAATCATTGATAGAGTTTGTCTTATTTTTTCTTTATAGGGAGATATTTTTGGTATTTGTGCAATAATATTTAGATCAATGTGTATGATTTCATATCCTGTAACTGTTATAAAGTCACTTACTTCTTTTAATAATATTTTAGAATCTATGTTTTTATATTTATCATTGCTATCTGGAAACAACTCTCCTATATCACCTGCTCCAATTGCTCCAAGGATTGCATCTATTAGAGCATGTATTGCAACATCTCCATCAGAATGAGCTTTAAATCCAAATGGTACATCCAGTTTAACACCACCTAAAAACATCTCTTTTCCAGATTCAAAAGGATGAACATCATATCCAATCCCTGTGAATATATCTTTGTTCGGAGGTTGGATACAATCAAGTTTTTCCAAATCTTGAAAAAATGTGAGCTTTATAGCTTTTGAAGAACCATCAACATACATCACTTTGCCTCCAGATGCAAGTATAGC
>WFMT01000242.1 GCA_015488975.1 Campylobacteraceae bacterium
AATTGACCTACATCTAAAAAATAAGCTAGAGTATCCCTATCAAAACAATTATTGGAATCTAAGAATTTTTTAGTGCCATTTATTTTAAAAATAATACGCAATGCCCAAAGAGATAGTTTATCAATCAACTCTTTTTCTGCAAATTGTGTTTTATCAAATGTTTCACTTGTGTTGATATATCTTTTTCTTCTTCGTCTCATCTTGCACTCCTTATATGATATATAGAAGTATAAGATTATAGATTGACAGCTTTATGTCTGGTTATTCACATGGATAGGCTTTTGGCAATATTTATGGTAAAATCTGTAAATATTTTCTATAACAGCATTTTACCATAAAATGGCCAAATGTTTATTATTAGTAATCAATATTTTGAGCTAATGAGTTGATTTTTCTCATAGATGATCCACTTAAATTTATCCTATGAGATGAATGTACAATTCTATTAAGAATGGCATCCCCCAACTTCGCTCATAAATTTCGAAGAAATACCTATATTGCGAGGTTTGATATTTTTTTAGGCACTACAATTGGTTGATTATTTCTTGATAGTAAATCTTGTTGCAACATGCGCTTCCATAATTTTATAAATCTTTTTTGCATCATTAGATACTTTTGAAGGGAATAAGTATTTTTTATCTATTGTTATCTCATACAATATTGGTGTTTGCACGCTAAGGAGTGCTTATCTTATCTTTTGAGGTGGAATAGTTATTACTGCTTAATGTCTACTCTTTCATAGATTTATTCATTGTTTTTATTTTTGAGGATATCTGTTCTTAAAGATATCCTCATATATTTAACAAATCACAACTGACTTTATATCACTAAACTCTTCAAGGGCAAACTTTGGGCCTTCCCTACTTGTTCCACTTAGCTTGACTCCGCCATAAGGCTGAATATCAAATCTAAGAGTAGGAATATCATTTACCACAACTCCTCCGCACTCAAATTCATCTATAGCTCTTTTTGTCAAATTTAAATCATTGGTAAATATGGAGTATTGGAGTCCGTAAGGCGAGTTATTTATCTTTTTAACAGCTTCGTCAAAATCTTTTATCCTTATCAAAGAGACAATAGGAGCAAATACTTCTTCGCAGATTATCATCATGTCATCTTTAACATTTCCCATAACAGTAGGATAAAAAACTTTATCTTCTGCTTTATTGCCACACAATACTTTAGCTCCTTCTTCAATAGCACTCTTGACCCAATTTTTCGCCCTATTTATAGCTTCTTGATTGATAAGCGGTCCTACAAAGGTATCTTTTTCGTACGGATCACCTATTATTAATTTGTTTGTCTCTTCTACTAATAATTTTGCAAACTCCTTATAAACTTCATCTTGCACATAAATTCTTTGAAGAGATATACAAACTTGTCCGGAGTTGTAAAATGCTGCTGCTGCACACTTTAACGCTGCCTCTTTGATATCAGAACTTTTTTCGATAAAAGTTGCTGCATTTCCACCAAGTTCAAGTGCCACTTTTTTAATACCAGCATTTTTAGTAATAATTTTACCGACTGCAACGCTTCCAGTAAAACTTATAACTCTGGGTATTTCACTACTTACAAGAGTGGAGCCTACTTCACTGTCCCCATACACGATACTTAAAGCATCTTTTATAGCAAATTCACTCTGTATAAACAGTTTTGTAAATTTATAAGCTATAAGTGGAGCTTCCGGAGTTGGCTTAAGAACTACCGTATTTCCAACAGCAAGAGCCGGAACTATCTTGTGAGCTACTAAATTAAGTGGGAAATTAAAAGGCGTAATAGCCACAACAACCCCACAGGGAACTCTTTTATAAAGGCTTATGGTTTTCTTGCCACTTGGCATAGCATCACTATTAAAAGTTTCTCCATTTAATTCTATAGCTGCTGAAATTGTTAATTTGATAGTTTCTATACATCTTTCAACTTCAATAATGGAAAATTTTATGGGTTTGCCAACTTCATTTGTGATAGTTTTTGCAAATTCATCTTTTTTTTCTTCTAACTTGTTTGCAACATCTTCAAGCCATTTTATCCTCTGATTTAAAGTAGAATTTTTTGTTTGTTTAAAAGCTTCTTTTGCTACCAAAAGAGCTTTCTTTGCATCATTTTCATCACACTTTGGATACATTGAGACAATTTTTTCTTTAAAAGGATTTTTTATTTCAATCCACTCATCTTTTGTTACTTCCTCGCTTCCAAAAAAAATCTTTGCTTGCATGATATACTCCTTGTTATGATTGTACTATACAATGGTTTCATTATTTTAGCACAAAATGATATAATAAAAATAAAAAGAGTTATTGTGTATAAAATTCTCAAAGAACAGTTTGGTTTTAACGAGTTCAAACCTATCCAAAAAAAAGCTATACAAGAGATACTACAAAAAAAAGATTTACTTGTTATTTTACCGACAGGCAGTGGAAAATCTTTAATATATCAACTTCCTACTATGATGATGGATGGTGTTAGCATAGTTATATCTCCTCTTATAGCTCTTATGCAAGATCAAGTAAGCTCTCTTAGAGTAAATGGCATAAATGCCAAAATGATAAGCTCAAGTAACACTCAAAAAGAAAATGCTCAAACTATGGATGAATTGCTCAATAATAAGTTAAAATTTCTTTATGTTGCGCCTGAAAGATTTGTAAATGAGTATTTTTTACAAAATCTAAAAAGAGTAGAGATAAACTTTTTTGTTATAGATGAAGCGCATTGCGTTAGTGAATGGGGACATGAATTTAGAGATGATTACAGAAAATTACAATATTTGAAAGAGTGGTTTGAAGATACTCCTATCACCGCATTTACTGCAACCGCTACAAAAACTGTACAATCAGATATACTAAAAACCCTCAAAATAGATAAAAAACAAGTCTTAAGAGCAAAAGCCAACAGAGACAACCTTATAATAAGATCTCAAAAAAGAATAGGAAATGCCAAAGAGCAAATTATTGAGTTTTTAAATACTCACAAAGATGAGAGTGGGATAATTTACTGCTTTACAAGAAAAGAGACCGAAAGGTTATCAAGTTATTTAAATGATAAGGGCTTTGACACAGGAGCTTATCATGCAGGACTTAGTGTAAGCAAAAGAGAGAAAATATTTAAAGATTTTAAAAATGACTCTTTGAAAATCATCGTCGCAACCATAGCTTTTGGCATGGGTATAGATAAGAGTAATATTAGATTTGTTTTACACACTTCAATGCCAAAAACCATAGAAAATTATTTTCAAGAGATTGGAAGAGCCGGTAGAGACGGGCTTATGAGTGATACATTATTACTTTACTCAAAAGCCGATGAGATAAGCAAAAGAGTTTTTATCGATGAGTTACCAGAATCCGAATACAAAAGAAATATATATGAAAAATTAAGACAAATGTACAGATTTGCCATATCTTCAAAATGTCGCCACCAATCAATCGCCAAATACTTTGGAGATGAAATACAAAAATGTGAAATTATTTGTGATAATTGCCTGGATAAAGATGTAGAATTTTTAGATATTACGCTCGAAGCTCAAAAATTTATCTCAACGATTTTAAGATGCAAAGAAAGATTTGGCAGTGCTTACATCATAGATGTTTTAAGAGGCTCAAGAGCTAAAAGAATATTGGATTTTGGTCATGACAAACTCTCTGTTTACGGTATAGGGCAGGATTTGAGTAAATTGCAATGGGGAAGTATCTTCGATAGACTTCTTGATGAAGAAGCACTGTATATTGATAAAGAGTTCGGCTCATTAAAGGTTACAAATATTGCAAAGCAAATACTAAAAAAAGAAAAAACTATCAACATTAATGCCAGGAATTTGGAAATAAAAAAAAGTTTTAAAGAGTATAAAAAAGATGAAAATACCAATGAAACTTTTGAAAAGCTAAGAGAACTTAGAACTACTTTAGCAAAAAAAGATGATGTTCCTGCTTATATTATATTTAGCGATAAAACTCTGTTGGAAATCTCAAAAAAATTGCCTGCAAGCAAAGATGAGTTTTTACAAATATCAGGAGTCGGAGGGAAAAAGCTTGAAAGATATGGAAAAGAATTTCTAAAATTATGCAAAGATATAAAAGAAATTACTCCAAAGGAGTTGAGTAAAACCTACAAAGAAACACTTTTGCTCATCAAAGAAGGTAAAAATATCTCAGAAATTTGTGAAAAAAGAGAACTCAAAGACACAACTATTATATCGCATGTTATTGCTTTATACGAAAACAATCAAATAGATAAAATTATGAAAAATACACTTTTGCAACCTCTTATAGATAACTTTCCAAAAGATATAAAAAGTTGGATTGAAGATGGATTAAAACTTCATAATATCTCCAAGCTCAGACAAAATATTGCAAAATATGAGTATCTTTTTATGTTCCAAGATAAAAATCCTGCCGATTGTGATTAAGGTAATCTTGTAAAGGGTTTTGATATAATCCAAAGGTTTATTGCGTAATATAAATTATGGAGTTTATTAGATGGTAGAAGCTTTTACAGAAGGGTTTGTTTTAGGACTTGGGGCTGCCGTTCCTGTGGGTCCGGTCAACATACTTATCATGACAAAAGCTCTTAAAAACTATACAAATGCCGTAAGTATTGGCTTTGGGGCTATGAGTGCGGATATAACTTATCTTACTTTGATACTTTTCGGATTTTTTGTTTTTGTTAAAAATAGCTCAGTGCAGATGGCTCTTGGATTTTTTGGTACAATTTTTTTGACATACATTGCATACTTGATATATAAAAATAGAAATGAAAAAATTACCATACATAACAGTGGTGTAAAAAGTGAAAATAATAAAATAATAACAAACTATCTAAAAGGTTACAGTATTACACTTTTAAATCCTTATACCATAGGCTTTTGGATAAGTATTTCAGCTTATATAAATACTAAAAATATATCTTTTGGCTTCACTCTTTTAGGTCTTTTTTGTGCTATATTTTTATGGATAACTTTGATGCCTCTGTTTGTCCATAAAACAAAACATCTTTTTTCTCAAATAATTATAAAAAATATATCCGTTATAGCAGCAGGAATACTACTTTTTTTTGCTATAGGAATGTTGATAAATACTATAAAAGGAATATAAATGGAAAAATCTTATCTTGATTCAAACCCCAATGAAAAGGGATATTTTGGTAAATTTGGAGGTGCTTTCATACCGCCGCCGCTTGAAAAACCTTTTGCTCAAATCAATGAAGCTTATGATAGACTCTCAAAAAGCTATGATTTTTTAGAAGAGTTAAGAAGTATAAGAAAACATTATCAAGGACGACCGACTCCCATATCTTATGCAAAAAGATTAAGCGATTTTGTAGGAGGCGGGAGGATCTATCTTAAAAGAGAAGATTTAAATCATACAGGAGCTCATAAGTTAAATCACTGTATGGCAGAAGCTTTGGTAGCGAAATATCTTGGCAAAAAAAAGATAATGGCTGAAACAGGTGCTGGTCAGCATGGTGTGGCTCTTGCGACTGCTGCTGCTTACTTTGGGCTGGAGTGCGAAATACACATGGGCGAAGTTGATATCATAAAAGAAAAACCAAATGTCATAAGAATGAAAATATTAGGAGCAAAAATAGTGCCTGTAACTTTTGGCTTAAAAACCTTAAAAGAGGCGGTGGACAGCTGTTTTCAAGCTTATGTAGCCCAAGCGGATACTTCTTTTTATGCAATAGGCTCAGTTGTAGGACCTCATCCATTTCCAAAAATGATAAGAGATTTCCAAAGAGTCGTAGGCCTTGAGGCAAAAGAACAATTTTACGAAATGACTGCTTCTTTACCTGATAGCGTGGTAGCTTGTGTTGGCGGAGGAAGCAATGCTATGGGTCTGTTCAGCGGCTTTATAGATGATCCGGTTAAACTTTATGGTGTTGAGCCTCTTGGAAAAAGTACTAGATTGGGTGAACATGCGGCAAGTTTAACTTATGGCAGCGAAGGAATAATGCATGGGTTTAATTCTATAATGCTAAAAGATGAAAAAGGAGAACCGGCTCCGGTTTACTCAGTAGCAAGCGGACTTGACTATCCATCTGTCGGGCCGGAACAGGCTCATCTTAAAACAATAGGAAGAACCATCATAGCAACTGCAAATGATGAAGAGAGTATTGATGCATTTTACAAGTTATCAAGATTAGAGGGGATCATCCCTGCACTTGAGAGTTCTCATGCTGTATCTTTTGCTATGAAACTGGCAAAAGAAAATCCAAAAGAATCAATCTTGATAAATTTAAGTGGCAGAGGCGATAAAGATATAGATTTTGTTACGGAAAATTATCCTATACCAGATTAATATACAAAGGGACTCCAAATGATAAAAAAAATTTTAATAGCAAACCGTGGTGAAATTGCATTAAGGATTATAAGAGCTTGCAAGGAACTTGGTATAAAGAGTGTTGCCATTTTTTCTGAAGTTGATATTCAAGGAGTTTGGCTTAAAAAAGCTGATGAGTGCTATCCGATACTTGGAGACCCTATAAAAGCTTATTTGGATTATGAAAAAATCGTTTCACTAGCAAGAAAGGCTGATTGTGATGCAATACATCCTGGTTATGGATTTTTATCTGAAAGTGCTGAATTTGCTACATATTGTAAAGATAACAAAATTACATTTATAGGACCAAGAGCAGAACATATAGCACTTTTTGGTGATAAAATTGCATCCAAAGTTGCAATGGCAAAGGTAGGTATTCCCGTACTCCCTGGAACTGATGAGCCAATAGACAATCTAAATGAAGCTGAAAAAAAAGCCGAAGAGATAGGATACCCTGTTATCATCAAAGCATCATTTGGTGGTGGTGGAAGAGGTATGAGAGTAGTAAATAATCCATCTGAATTTAAAAAAATGTATGAAGCTGCTACAAAAGAAGCACTTAGTTTTTTTGGCAATGGGGCTGTATTTATAGAAAAATTCCTCGAAAATCCCCGCCATATCGAGATACAAATCATAGCAGATAGATTTGGTAATGTTTTACATTTGGGAGAAAGAGACTGCTCTATCCAAAGACGACACCAAAAAGTGATAGAAGTATCCAAGTCACCAAATCTTAAAAATTCTCTCAGACGAGAACTTTACAGAACTTCCCAAAAAGCAATGTTTAAATTGGGCTATGAGAGTGTCGGCACTATAGAGTATCTTGTAGATAAAGATGATAATTTTTATTTTATAGAGATGAATACCCGTATTCAGGTAGAACACACAATTACTGAAGCAGTAAGCGGTATTGATCTTGTACAAAGGATGATTGAGCTTGCCGGAGGCGACAAGCTTAGATTTTTACAAGAAGAGATTATATTTAAGGGCTATGCCATAGAATTTCGTATAAATGCTGAAGATCCTGAAAAAGATTTTGCCCCATGTCCTGGAAAAATCACTGAATATCTTTCTCCGGGTGGTCCTGGTGTCAGACTTGATTCAGCCGCATATAAAGGATATGAAATCCCTCCATATTACGACTCTATGATAACAAAACTTATCGTATGGAGCCTGGACTGGAAAGGTGCGGTAAATAAAGCAAGAAGAGCTTTGGATGAGTTTATCATAAGGGGTGTCTCAAGCAATATCCCGCTACATAGACAAATCGTAAGAGATAAAGACTTTATAGATGGGGTGTTTGATACAGGTTATCTTGATAAAAAGTTATCTCATTTTAGCCTTCATGCAATAGATGACATAGAGCAGGAAACAAAAAAGATGCAAAATATTATTAAAGTTATCGAAAGTATCAAAAAAAATAATTTAAAAGTAAGGCAATAAAAGAGTCCAAAAGGTAATAAGTAATGATAATATCAAAGGTTGACTATTAAGATTTAATATATCTTTCAACCTTGTACCCGATGCCTTTAACACTTTTTATAAAGTCTTCTTTTAACATCTTCCTGAGTCTGCTTATTTCTACTCTTATAGATGCATTATCTATAGGCTCACCATTCCATACATACTCTCTTAGATTCTCAAAACTGACAACACTGTTTACATTTAAACTTAAAACTTTTACAATTCCAATTTGTTTTTTTGTTAATTTTTGAGCAATATTATTATAAAGTAATACATTATGAATCTTTGAAAACGAATAGTTTCTACTTAGTAAAATATGCTGCCTTTTGCTATCTTCTATGAGTTTAGCAACTTTATTTATCCTTAATGCCAACTCTTTTAAGTGAAAAGGTTTTTTTATATAATCAGCAGCACCAAGAGCATAAGCTTTTTCAATATCTTCTATATTTATGTTGGCACTTATATAGATAACCGGCATAAACACACCATTATCATGCAGAGTTTTTAAAAGTTCAAAACCATTTATTTTTGGGATATTTATATCAAAAATTAAAAGATCAAATGGCTCTAACAATATAGTCTCCTTAGCATTCTCCCCAGATGAAAAAGAAATAACATTATGATTTAGAGATTTCAAATATTCCTGTATGGAACTTCTCAACATTGTTTCATCCTCTAAAAGTGCAATTTTCATAAAATATCCTTATTTGAGATGCGATAACTAAAAGTTGTAAAATTATTTTTTGATACCACAGAAACCTTAATGTGATTTTTTTTGCATATTTCCCCAACTATATTTAGCCCCAGTCCAAACCCTCCTCTTGCAGCATTCTCCCTGTAAAATCTATCAAATAATTTTTTGTAATTTTTTATATTTTCTCCATTATTAGTTATTGTAAACATTATAGCCTCTTTCTCAAGATAAAGTTTAATAAAAATTTGACTATTCTCAAAAGAGTATTTGATAGCATTTGAAATATTATTATCACAAATCCTTTGCAATTCTATATCATTAAAGAAAATATATATATCTTTTTCGATATCTTTGATAATCCTCAAAGAATTTCCAAGTGCTACATCATCAAAAAATAAAATTCTTTCATTTAAAAAATCAGAAAAATTTATCTTGATCTTTTTATGCTCCGTTGTATCCTTTTTGACAAGGTAACTTAAATCATTATAAATATTGTGTATGATTTTTATACCGGCTTCAATTTTTGTCAAATAAGTATTTTTCTTATATTTTAAATTATAAAGTTCTATATTTATCAGTATGATACTTAACGGTGTATTTATTTCATGAATTGCGTTTGTGATAAATTTATCTTGTTTTTCTAATAATTCTTCTGCAGTATTTTTAGCATTTTCAAGCATAATTGTTTTTCTCTTTACCCTTTTTTCAAGAGTATCATTCAATTCATTTAGCGCAAGACTTTTTTCTTTTGTTTGTATTATCATTTTATTTGCATATTTTGAAATCTCTCTGAATTCTTTAAATAAAATTTTCTCCTCATCGAGTAAGTCATAATTTTGAAATACAAATTCAAATTTACTTTTAATGTAATTAATATCTTTGGTTATCCAGTATGTTATATACTGATATATGACCATACTGCCTGCAAATAATAACACTACAAAAATAAGTATTTGAAATAAATATCCAATCATTTTCTTTGTATATTCTTTTTGCTTCTTTTGAAGTACTTTTTGAACATTATCAAGATAAACACCACTTCCTACCATCCACTTCCATGGCTTATAAGCTTTTGCATAAGATATCTTGGGGGATAGTGTATTTAGAATTGGTTTATTCCAGACATACTTGACAAATCCTCCATTTTTCTTTTTTGATACTTGAATAAGATCATATATAACTCTTTTTCCATTTGGATCTTTAAAATTTAAAAGGTTCTTTCCCATATTTTGTTTAAGAATTGGATCAGCTATATTGACTCCATTGAAAGTGTATATAAAAATATATCCTGTTCCATCTCGCTCATTTCTCATATTTTCAATAGCATCTACTATCTCTTTTTGAAGCTCTTTTTTAGTGTTATTATTTGGATGTTTTGCAACATAATTTATATATCTCAAAGCTCTATTTGTTTCATTTACAATAAGTTTTTTCTGATCCTTTAAATAAGTTTTTTTTATATCAACTTCTTCCTTTTTATAATCAATATAATTATTATATGCCATCACAAGTATAAGCAGTACCGCAAAAGTACCCGAAAAAATAATACTGACGATATTTGCCTGATTTATACTTTTATTTTTAAAAAATTTTTTCAAATTAATCACTTTATTTATAATTTATGTATATAATATCATAAAAAAAATTTGGAGCAAATAAAGTGAAAAGACTGCCTGCTGAGTGGGAAAAACAAGAATTTGCAATGATATGTTTTCCACATTTTCAAAGTGACTGGGTATATTGTTTGGATGAAATTACTGAAACTTATATTCAGATAGTCACTAAGATTTCTCTATATCAAAAATGTTTGATAATTTGCGATGATATTTCAAGAGTAAAAAGCATACTGAAAAATGCCAATGCATTAAATAAAAATATATTTTTAATCCAGATAAAAACAAATGACACTTGGATAAGAGACTATGGCTGTATTGATATGATAGACAAAGATAAAATAATATCATACGATTTTATATTTAATGGATGGGGTTTAAAATTTGATGCTTTTTTAGATAATAAATTCAACAAAAAGCTTTATGAAAAACAGATACTAAATACTTTTCTTATAAAAAAAGATTTTGTCTTAGAGGGTGGAAGCATAGACACTAACGGTAAAGGAGTTTTACTGACAACAAAAAAATGCTTGCTTGAAAAAAACAGAAACCCTGCTCTTTCACAAGAATCAATAGAGTTATTTTTAACAAATAATTTTAACTTGAATAAAATTATTTGGCTTGAGCATGGATATCTAAAAGGAGACGACACAGATTCACATATCGACACTCTTGCAAGATTTATTGATGAAAAAACTATAGTTTATGCTAAATGTGAAGATGCAAATGATGAGCATTTTGAAGAGTTGCAAAATATGGAAAAAGAGTTAAAAAACAGTGGGTTTAGCACCATTGCACTCCCCCTTCCTTCTCCTATTTATTTTAAGGGCAAACGATTACCTGCGACTTATATAAATTTTCTCTTTATAAACGGTGCCGTTTTAGTACCCCAGTATAATGACGAAAAAGATAAAGAAATTCTAGACTTTTTCAAATCTTTTTATATAAATCTTGATATAATTCCAATAGATTCCACAATTCTCATAAGAGAACACGGAAGCATACATTGTGCCACTATGAACAGATGGGCAAAATTAAGGATATAAATTTGACATTACAAAAAAAAGCAACCATTGTCTCAAGCATAGTAGCAACTATACTCATATTTATAAAGCTGACCATAGGAATTCTCAGCGGCTCCATAGCTGTTTTAGCAAGTGCTATTGATTCTGTGCTTGATTTGATAGTCTCGGCTTTTAATCTTTTTGCCATCACAAAATCAGAAAAACCGGCTGATAAAGATTTTAATTATGGAAGAGGAAAAATAGAAGCTCTTGCTGCAGTAATAGAAGGCACTATCATAGCAATGTCTGGAATATTTATATTTTATGAAGCTGTAAAAAAAGCTATACATAGTGAGCCGACAAAGTTAATTCAAACATCTATTATTGTAATGGTGATATCCATTATCTTGACAATTGCTCTTGTCATATTTCTAAATACAGTAGCAAAAAAAACAGATAATTTAGTAATCAAATCTGATGCACTTCACTACAAAACAGATATATACAGCAATGGAGCCATACTTCTTGCACTTATACTCATAAAATATACCGGTATACAAATCATAGATTCTATTTTTGGCGGACTGATAGCTATTTATATAATTTATTCATCTTAT
>WFMT01000243.1 GCA_015488975.1 Campylobacteraceae bacterium
TTTGATGATGCAAGCATTAAAATCTTACCTGTTTTACTATCCATGACTGAGGCGATAATCTCTTTTGCTTTTAATTTTTTTTTGTAATTATCCAAAATATTTTCTACTATTTTTTGTAACTTCAAAGATATATTTAGGTGCAAGTTAGAACCATCAATTCTTGTAACAATTTTGCTGTATCCATTCAATATAATATTTCCTGCTATATCCTTACTACCCTCTATAACACCGTCTTGAACAGGATTTAGTATCTTATTGTACTCTTTTTCCAGACCATTAACGCCATACACTTTAGTCATCCTGTTTTTCTCATATTTTCTCACATAACCAATAACCGGAGTTAATGTATCTTTGTACGGATAGACTCTATACTCCCCACTTTCTACTATATTAAGACCATGCAAAAAGGTAATACCTGTTTTTTTATTTTCATAAGATATAAAAACACCAAGTCTATATAATTTCCTGGCTAATTCTCTTAAGTGATATGCACTAATGGCATCAATTTTATATGAAAGAACGACTGTCCCAAAGTATGATTTGATACTCCGCCTGATATCTTTAATCTTTTCACCACTATAAAGTGAGTACAATTTTAAAAATAATTCTCTTTTGTTTGGATTAATATTTCTAGTATCCACCACTGCTTTATAGAGCTTTTTACTAGTTGCAACGGTATAGTTATGTGCACTTACTATGTTACCTCTTAATGCACTGTCTATATCTTTATTGTATAATCTTGGAAGTCTTCTATCTATCTGTGCCCAGTATAAAAGTGTAGCGATAAAAATCAAAAATCCAAGTAAAAGAAGAAAAAAAAGAAAAGGAATTTTGGCATTTTTTTGTTCGTATTTTTGCATAAATTAATATTTATGTTTACATTTGTGTTCTTGAAAGTTCTTTATAGGCATTTAAAGCTTTATTTCGCACTTCCAACATGAGCTTCATACTTAACTCTGCCTTATCTATTGCGATAGCTGCTTGATGCAAGTCTTTTATATTTCCAGTTGCAATATCACTCATAGCTTTATCACTTATTTTTTGCAGATCATTTACTTCGCCGATAGTTTTGTTAAGTATTGATGAAAAATTATCATTATTTTTTTTGGAATCTTTTACACTATTTTGTAAATTTGTTAATTTGTTGATATTATTTATTGATGCACTCATCACAAGTCTCCTATCCTCTCAATATACCTATAGCACTTTGTGCCATAGCTTTAGAACTTTGAAAAGCTGCTACATTTGCCTGATAGGCTCTTGTTGCCTCTATAAGATCTGCCATTTCAATAACCGGATTTACATTTGGATATGCAACATAACCATTTTTATCGGCATCAGGATTTGATGGATCATATTTCATTTTAAAAGGCGAATCATCCCTTACAACTTTGTCAACTTTGACACTCATTATAGCAGGATTTGCCTTTTCTGACAAGTTTGAAATATCAAGTGGATTTGAATCATTTAAAAAACTGTTATTTTTATCTATTTGTTCATTTAATGCTTTATCAAAATTTATAGCTTTAAATATAACTTCTCTTCGTCTATATGGTCCGCCTTCACTTGTTCTTGTTGTATTTGCATTTGCAATGTTTGAGCTTATTAGATTTATTCTAAATCTTTCAGCAGAAAGCCCATAACCACTTATATCAAAGCCGCTTAAAAATGACATTATTCTCTCCTATACTTTAGAAGAAGCATCTATGACACTTCTAAAAATCGCTGAATCTTTTTTCAAGGCAGCTGTAATAGCATCATACATTACTGTATTTTTTGCCAATTCTGTTGTTTCTACATCCAAATCTACTGTATTTCCATCATTTCTTGCATCTTGTCCATCTCTGAAAAAAACTGTTGCCTTTTGCAAATTGTCATCTTGCAAAGAGCTTAAATCTCTTGGATTTGTCTTTGCAAGTTTTAACTTATCATTTGTATTTGAACTATATAATTTGTTTGCTTCAAGTTGCAATGCATGCTCGAAGTCAATATCTCTTGATTTGTAATTAGGTGTATCTATATTTGCTATATTACTTGAAATCATATCTGCTCTTAATGATCTATAATTTAATGCTTTTTCCATGATATTGAATGATTTGCTAATTTCAAATGACATTTAAAACCTTTCAAATTTACTATTGATATATAAGCAATATTTGTTCCAAAAAAAAATGATATAATAATATCAAATTAAACCATAAATAGACATTTTGTCTATTTATGGTTTAATTTGATATAACAACTTTTATAAGGAGTTTTAGAGTGAAAAAAGCAATTTTATTAATTTTTATAATATCTAATTTAGTGTATCTGCAAGCAGATATGATTTCTGGTATAAATATAAAAAATAATATGCAAATACAAAAAGAAAAACTGTATTTAAATGGTGCGGGCATGAGGTCTATACTGTTTTTTGATTTGTATATAGGTGCTCTTTATCTTAAAAATAAATTAGATAATGCAAAAGATATCATCCTTTTAAAAAAACCCATGGATATAAGAATGTACATAAC
>WFMT01000244.1 GCA_015488975.1 Campylobacteraceae bacterium
AGATTGGTTGGTAAAAAGAGAAAGAATTAAACTTTCTCTTTTCAAGTTATGCTGCGGTATAAACTGAAACTTTTTTTCTATGCTTATCTTTTCTTTCAAATTTTACATATCCATCAATTAAAGCAAACAATGTATGATCTTTACCCATTCCAACATTGCTGCCTGGATGGGTAGCGGTGCCTCTTTGTCTTATTATGATATTACCTGCCCTGACAAATTCACTGCCAAATTTTTTAACACCTAAACGCCTTCCTGCACTATCTCTATTATTCTGGGTACTACCCTGACCTTTTTTATGAGCCATCTCTTCTCCTTATGCTGAAATATTTGTAACTTTTACGCGAGTATATTCTCTTCTAAAACCTTTTTTTAGTTTGCTGTCTTTTCTTCTTCTTTTTTTGAAAATCACAACCTTTTTGGCTTTTGCGTTAGTTACAACTTCGAGTGTTACTTTTGCTCCATCAACAAATGGAGTACCCACTTTAAACTCACCGTCATTGACAGCAAGTATTTCTTCTACCTCTACGGTATCTTTTGGCTGAGCGTCAAGCTTGTCGAGATTTAAAAAATCTCCCTCTTGAACTTTGTATTGCTTCCCACCATTTTTGATAATAGCGTACATCAGCTATTCCTTTTTAAGTGATTTAGCCTGCAAAAACAGACCATGAACGCGAAGTATACCCTAAAAATATTTAAATTTCGGTTAATTAAGGCACTATTTGATAACTTGCAGATAATAACTTTTATATTTTATTTGAAAAAGTGTAAATTATTTTATCAGCTTTTTCTGAGAAGAGGCTAATTTGTTTCTTGTCCACTATCTTCATTGGAGTATATTCGATTATCTCTTTGTCGCTGTGATAATATTGTAAAATTGATCCACTATATTTTTTATACTTTTCATCTTCTTTTTCAAAAAAGGTTATATTGGTATCAAGGACTGCGCCATCAAATATAGCATCTATTGCCAAAAATATTTCACTGTCTTCTTTTATCATTGTTCCGTCTGCAACATCACAAAATCCATACTCACTATTGATATCGCATATAAATATACCATCTTTTTTTAAAGCATTTTTTATATATTTTAAAAACCTCTTAAGAGATTTCGCATCCATATAGTTCAACACATCGGCAACAGCAACAATGGCATCATACTTTTCTTCAACTTGAGATATATTTTTTTGTTCTGCTAAAACACCTCTTTTTCTTGCTATCTCTACCATCTTGGCACTCAAATCAATTCCGCAGGCATCATAGCTTTGTTGCAAATGTTCCAACATTCTACCATTTCCACATCCTACATCTAAAATATTATTTATCTTAAATTCACTTAAAATCTTCATATAAAAGCCATATAATCTCTCATAATGTTCGTAGAAACCTATATAAGGCTCTATCTTTGCATAAAGGTCTAAACTCATTTATAGTCACTCCTTAAAAATCCTTTAACAGCTCTCCAATATCCGGTATTATCACCATATCTGCTCCAAAGGGATCTTGAACCGTGATGACCATTTGTTTTTATTGGAAGATAAAAAGATTTGTTAGAATTTATGGCATTATATATAGGCTGCCAATATTTTTTTTCATTTTTTGCTGAAGTTATAAATATAGGAACTCTTAGTTTTTTTGCAGATTGCTTAATCCAATCCGGTGCTTTATTGTATTTTGTAAAATATTCTCCGGGAGAGAAAGATATAACTTTATCGGCAAGCTTATTATCATCACCGACAATCTTTATAACAAGAGCAGCTGAATAAGAACTTCCCCAAGCGATAAGTTTCCCTTTGGCAAAATGCTCTCTTGCATACAAAAGAGATGCTTTTATATCTTGCATTGCATCTATATATGTTGTACTTTTACCTTTTTTTACAGCATCCTTTTTAGTAAGATTCTCAACACCTCTTATCTCTCCTCCGGATCTAAGATCTACTGCCATACAATTATATCCAAGAGCATTCAATTTTAATGCGATGCCACTGTACTCACCTCTGCTCCAACCTGCTTGATGAAATAAAACAATAAATGGAGTTTTTTTATTTATATTACTTATGTATAAATCAGCAGTAATCACAACATTATCAAGAGATTTAAATTTTATAGTCGTTTTGACACTTGCATACAAGAAGACTGCAAATATAGATAAAAATAAAATTATTTTTTTCACTTATATATCCTAAGTTATTTAATCTATTTTAGCTATTGCCTCAATCTCTATAAGTGCATCTTTTGGAAGATTTTGAACCTCTATTGTACTCCTTGCAGGTTTATGATTTCCAAATGCTTTTGCATATACCTCGTTAACTTCGTTAAAATCTGTCATATCCGCCAAGAATATTGTAGTTTTAACAACTTGTTGCATAGAACTTCCGGCTTCTTTTAGAACTTCTTCAAGATTTTGCAAAACAAGCTGAGCTTGGTCTTTAACCGTACCATCAAAAAATAATCCTTTTGTATCAAGAGCTATTTGACCTGAAGTATAAACCATATCACCTACTTTTATAGCTTGAGAGTATGGTCCGATAGCTGCTGGTGCCTTATCTGTTTGAATGTATTGCATATTTTATCCTTTTAAGTTATTTATTAAATTTTTAAAAACTTCTTCCAACTCTTTTACTTCTTTTAAAGTTGTTCTTTCATTTAAAGAATGTATTGTATCATTTTTTACGCCAAATTCAACAGTTTCTACTTCAAATTCACCAAAAAATCTAGCATCACTGGTTCCCCCTGAAGTACTCAAACAAGGATTTACTTCGGTGCACTCTTTAATTGTTTTAGACATTAACTTTACTATTTTAGAGTTTCTATCAGTCAAAAATGGTTTTGAGCTTTGTTCTAATCTAACTTCTATCTCAAATCCTTTAAAATTTTTGTGTACAAAAGATTCAATATCACTCTTTGATGTTTTTGTAGAATTTCTTACATTAAACATCATGTCCAACTTATCAGGAGTTACATTTGTAACTTGCATTCCAGATCTTATATCAGTAATTACAAGCTTACTAGGAGCAAAATTTTCATCTCCACTATCCAAATCAATACCTGCTATTTTAGACAAAATCGGCGCTATTAGATTGATAGGATTTATTGATTTATCAGGATAGGCGGCATGTCCTTGTTTCCCTTTTAAAGTAAGATACCCATTTATCGAACCTCTTCTTCCTATTTTTATAGTATCACCAAATATTTTTTCACAGGTTGGCTCAGCAACTACAGCAAAATCGGGCAAAAAATTCTCTTTTTTCAAATAATTCAAAACTTCAACCGTTCCAAACTTAGCTTCACCCTCTTCATCACTTGTAAGAAGCAAAGAGAGAGTTCCATCAAACTTTTTGCACTCTTTGCAAGCTTTCAAAAAAGCACAAACTCCACTTTTCATATCCTGTGCGCCTCTGGCATAAATATATCCATTTTTCTCGACTGGCACAAAAGGATCACTGTCCCATCCCTCACCAGATGGTACTACATCAATATGTCCTGCAAAACAAATATGTTTGCCTTCGCCAAATTTCTTATATAAAAAAAGGTTTTTAACTCCCTCTTTATCTATCCTAATAGATTTAAAATCTTTCATATAATCTTTTATAAATTCAAAAGCTCCGCCATCATCTGGGGTTATTGATTTGAATGAAAGTAACTTAAAAAACAACTCTTTTGTATCCATATTATTTCCTTTTTGGTATTCCTCTGACATGTTCAAATACCGTTTTATATAAAATAGTATTGCTATCAAACTTTGAATTACTTAAATTATTTCTCTCGAAAATACTTGAGCCAAGAGCTGCACCTTTAAAATTACATTTTACAATCTTAGCATTGGTAAAATTGCTTTTCCAGATTCTTGCATTTGTAAAATTAACTTTTATAAGTTTTGCACCTGCAAAGCTCACTCCCTTTAAATTTGTTCCTTTGCAACTAGCATAACTTAAATCAGCACCACTAAAATCTGCCCTGTGAGCATTGGCTCCATTTAGATTTGCATGGCTTAAGTTTGCATCTTTTAAATCTGCCCAAGTAATGTCCCATCCTTTCAAATCAGCATAGCTAAGATCACATTTTGGGCAATCTCTGTTTTTTCTAAATTTATTTAAATCATTACTATTATAT
>WFMT01000245.1 GCA_015488975.1 Campylobacteraceae bacterium
CTTTAAAAACATCTCTATACATTTCTGGTTCAAGAATATTTAATTGGTAATACCTAACTTTTATATCGTATTTTGATTCTAAATCCTGAGCTATTTTTTTTGCTTCTTCTATGTTTGTATGATATGTAAAAGCTATATTTGCCCCTGCATCAGCAAATTCATAAACAATAGCTTTTCCTATTCCTCTGGTGCCGCCACTAATAACCAGGGTTTTACCTTTAATGCTGCTTTGTACACTCACTTCAAAGCCCTTCTATATCAAAATTGGTCATAGCTTTTTCCAATTTTACTAAGTTTTTGTTACTTGGCATTGTAAGAGGAAGTCTGTATTCTAGTGTATCAATAAGTCCGGCAATATACATTGCAGCTTTTATTGGAATCGGATTACTTTCTATAAAAAGGACTTTGTTTATAGGATAAAGCATATCGTTTATCTCTTTTGCTTTTTCAAAATTACCTTCTAATGCACTATGCACCAAATCACTTTTTAATTTTGGAAGTAGATTTGCTGTGACTGAAATGATACCTTTTGCACCATTTGCAAGCATAGGATAATCAATGGCATCATCCCCACAAAAAAGATATAAACCAGACCTTTGGCTCAATAAGTTGATTGCTCTGTCAACTGAGCCGGTAGCCTCTTTTATAGCAAATATATTTGGCACATCATCATACAATCTAAAAACACTCTCAGGAAGTAAGTCAACTCCTGTTCTTCCTGGAACATTGTATAACACTACAGGAATATCCACTGCATTGGCAATAGTTTTAAAATGTTGATATAAGCCTTCTTGGGTCGGTTTGTTATAATAAGGAGTAACAGATAATAACCCATTAGCTCCTTCTTGTTGTGCAAATTTAGCTAAATCGACAGCTTCATGGGTTGCATTACTTCCTGCGCCTGCTAAAACTTTTGCATTTGTATTTTTGCAAGTATTTACAGCTATTTCAATGCATCTTTTATGCTCACTATGTGAAAGTGTTGCACTTTCTCCGGTTGTTCCAACAGGCACAACCACATCAATTCCGTTTTTTATCTGCCTTTGTATCAGTTTTTCGTATGCGACTTCATCTAATTTTCCATCTTTAAATGGTGTTATAAGAGCAGTCATTGCACCTTTGAAATATTTCATTTCTCATCCTTTTTAAGTATTAGAATCGTTGAATTTTTTTTATTAAAATATTTATTTGCTATTTTTTTAATATCGCTCAATGAGAGAGAATTTATATTTTTTTCATATTCTAAAAGAGGTTTTATATCTCCTTTAGCAAAATAACTTCCAAAAAGAGATGCTACCGATGAAGAGCTTTCAAGTGAGTACACAAAGTCCGCTTTTGTATTTATTTTTATCTTTTCAAGTTCTTTTTCTTTTACATCGCCTTTTTTAATCTTTTCTATCTCATTTAATATGTTTTTTTCTACAACTTTTGCATCAATACCTGGATTGCAAACAGCTATTATTAGAAAAAGTCCGGGAGCTTTGTTTTCCATATTGTAAGCAAATATTTGGTTTACTTCTCTTTTTTTATCTACAAGCTCTTTTATGAGCCTACTGCTTTTTCCTCTGCTTAAAAGTTCTCCTATTGCTGATAGTGCTATTTGATCTTTGCTTCTAAAATCAGGTATATGATATGCTATGGCAATCATTTGTACTTGTGTGTCTTTTCTTATAATGATATTTTTCTCTCCATCTTGGACAGGCTCTTTTTGGTGAGATCTTCTTATGTATCCACTGTTTTTTATTTTCCCAAAATATTTTTTTGCATATTTAAATACAGTTTTGGGATCTATATCCCCAGATACTACTATTACAGCATTTTTAGGCTGATAATACATTTTGTGAAAATGTCTGATATCTTTAATAGTCCAGTTTTTAATATCATCTATAAAACCAATGGGTGTCCAGTGGTATGAATTATAAAGATAAGCATTATTAAATAATCTAAAATACAAATATCCCATTGGAGAATTATCAGTTCTCCAATATCTCTCTTCTAATACAACTTTTCTTTCTGTTTGAAACTCTTTGTTTTTTAAATTCAAATTTGCCATCAATTCAGAAAAAAGCTTTAAGGACTTTGCAGCATTTTTAGAACTACTTGTTATATAATATTGAGTATAGTCAAAACCTGTTGAAGCATTATCAACACCGCCAAATCCTTTGACTATCTTATCAAATTCACCGGCTTTTAAATGTTTTGTTGATTTAAAATTCATATGTTCAAGCATATGGGCTATACCGCTTTTGCCCATTATCTCATCTCCGCTTCCTACTTTATAAAAAATATCAGTTGTAATAACATTACTATTTTTATTTATAGGTATAACAACGATTTTTAAGCCATTGTTTAATGTTTTTGTATAATATTTGGGTAAAGTGTTTCCCATTAAAACTCCTGTAATTATTATTAAATATATAAAATATTTCATTTAAATATCTCCTTTTTCAAAGATTTAAAAACCTTATAAATTCTATGAATTTATATTTTGTCTTTTTTTAACAAATAGCAAAATATTTATTATCTTAAGTCAGCACCTATAGCCTCGCTAATATGTGTAAAACCATCTTTTTTTAAAAGCTCTATTATGCCAAGATTTATTTCTTGTAACACTTTTGGACCTTTAAAGATAAAAGAGCTGTAAATTTGCACAAGCGATGCCCCTGCTTTTATCCTTTTGTAGGCTTCTTCACTTGAGTCTATACCTCCTACACTAATCAATGTAATTTTACCAAATAATTCCTTTGCAATTTTTTTAAAAAAATTTCGGCTTTTTTCCTTTAGGACTTCTCCGCTTATTCCTCCAAAATCTTTTGCATTCGGTAAAAGTGAATATTGAGTTGTCGTATTTGTAGCTATGATACCTTTGGCTCCACTCTTTAGAGCTGTTGTAGATATATCTAAAGCCATTTCAACAGGCATATCAGGTGCTATTTTTAAAAAAATTGGCTTATTTGTCTTGCTTATTCCCATTTTAAATACCGATTTTACAAAATCATTATTTTGTAAATCTCTTAAGCCTTTTGTATTGGGTGATGAGATATTGATGGTGATATAATCTGCTAAATTTTTAAATC
>WFMT01000246.1 GCA_015488975.1 Campylobacteraceae bacterium
AATTTAGAAAAAGAGATAAAAGAGTTAAATGATTGCCTGAATAACCCTGAATGTTATAAGGAAAAAGGGTTGGATAGACTTTATGAAAGATTGAAGGAGCAAGAAAAAATTCTTGAGGAATTAATCGAAATTTATTTTGAAGTCGAAGAAAAAAATGAAGAGTTATCAACCCTAAATTTAGTATAAATTTAGGGCAGTATATCTATCTTTTTAAGTTGTTTACAGTTTGAAGCATTTGGTCTGAGGTTGTTATAGCTTTTGAGTTTGCCTCATATGCTCTTTGCCCGGTTATAAGATCTGTCATCTCTTCTACAAGCTGAACATTGCTGAGTTCTACAAACCCTTCTCTTATTTCGCCTATTCCATTTAAGCCTGGGGTGCCCACTATCGCATCCCCTGAAGCTGAAGTATTTAGATAGTTATTGTTTCCAAGTGAATGCAAGCCTGCTGGATTTATAAAATTTGCAAGTTGTATTTGACCGATTTGAGACATTTGTGTCTGACCGGCTTGAAGAACTGAAACTGTGCCGTCAGTCCCTATGGATATAGATGTTGTATCTGCTGGAACTACTATCTGTGGTATCAGTTTGTATCCGTCACTATTTACTATATCGCCATTGGCATCAAGCTTAAAAGCACCATTTCTTGTATATGCTGTTGTTCCGTCTGGAAGCTCTACTTGAAAAAATCCATTTCCTGTTATGGCCATATCAAGATTATTTCCAGTTTTTTTAAAATTTCCCTGGGTAAACTCTTTTGTTATAGCAGATGGCCTTACTCCAAGTCCAATTTCTATGCCTGTCGGGGATGAAGTCGTTAGACTTGTTGCTGTTCCAGGATACTCTGTGGTTTGATACATTAAATCAGCAAATTCTGCTCTTTGTTTTTTATATCCTATTGTATTTACATTGGCAATATTATTTGAAGTTGTATCAATCTGAAGTTGCTGTGCCATCATACCCGTTGCGGCAGTATAAAGTGCTCTAATCATTTAATTCTCCTAAGCTCTTGTATTTGCAAGTTTATTTATTGCATCATTATTTAAGTCGTTCATTTGGGAACTCATAACTTTTTGGTACATTTCTACTAGTCTGTTTGTTTGTATAAGCGCTACCATCTCTTTTACCGGATTTACATTGCTTGTTTGCAAGTATCCCTCAGCAATATAGTTTCCGGTACCACTTAATGAGATATCATTAATATTATCTATATTATACAAGCTGTTACCGTCCTTTTTTAAATTGCTTATATTATTATTGTATTTTGCTATATAAATCCTGCCAATTTCATTATGGTTTGCATAAATATTGCCATTACCACTTATAGTGATACTTGCTCCTGAGGGAATGCTTAGTGGTCGGTGAGTTTTAAAATAATCAGCTCCCAATATGTTGAACCCCTGTTTTGTTACAAGTTCGCCCTTACTGTTTAAAAGAAACTCTCCATTTTGCGTCATTTTGATACCAGAAGGTGTTTTCACTAGAAAAAATCTATCATTTCTTTTTAATGCGATATCTAAAGGATTTCCTGTTTTTCTCATAGCTCCCATGCTAAAATCTATATAATTTCTTACTATTTTAGGAACTCTATCAAGAGATCTGTTTATAAATTTTGCAGCTTCTTTTGTATTGTTTTGAATGGGTAATTTGTCTCTTTGTTGTTTTAAAACACTAAGAAAATCACCTATTATTACATGGTCACTTTTAAAAGCAGTTGTGTTTGTGTTTGCCAAATTATTAGATATGGTATTTAATCTGTTAAATTGAGTCACCATTGCACCGGTGGCTTGATAATATCCATTTTGCATTATAAATCCTCATAATTTTTAGTTTTAAAGCAACTTGTGTTCCAGTTTTGGTTATAATGTGCAGTAGTCTTATAATTATGTATTAGATGTAACACAGGAGTTTGATATGAAAAATATATATACACAATTAGCAAGAGTTGCTATAGCTAAAGCAGTAGGATTGGGATATGACTTTGATGTAGAGGCATTTGTAAGCAAATACCCAAATCTAAAGGAAAAAGGAGCATCTTTTGTTACTATAAATATAGGAAAAGACAAGTTGTTAAGAGGCTGCATCGGCTCACTTGAGTCTTACAGGGCGCTATATGAAGATATAATACTAAATGCCAAAGCAGCAGCACTTTATGATCCTAGATTTTCAAGTCTAACCAAAGAAGAATATGATAATATAAGTATTGAAGTTTCAATACTTTCCAAGCCAGAAAAATTATACTATATAGATATCGATGATTTAAAAAGCAAAATTAGGATTTTTAAAGACGGCATTGTTTTAAAATTAGGAGAAAAACAATCCACATTTTTACCACAAGTCTGGGAACAGATACCTGATTTTGATCTATTTTTTGCCAATTTATGTCAAAAAGCAGGGTTAAATAGTGATTGTCTTAAAAAACATCCAGAGGTTTTTATATATCAAGTAGAAAAATATAGTGAATAAAAATATAAGCCAAATTTATGTATAATACGCTGATTTTATGCACTATAATGACCAAAGCTCGTTGTAGTAGTAGAAACTCAAGGTCCCTATAGCCCCCAAGCTTGCGAAAAGTAGGGCTTTTTGAGAAAAAAGTGTGTAAAGTTAGTAATATATTTTATTTTAGTTAGTGGAGAGTAAATGCTTAACAGTTATATCATAAAAGTTGATTGTCCTGATAGAAAAGGTCTGGTTTATGATGTGTCAATGGTTTTATATGAAAATGATGCCAATATTATTACCAATAGAGAGTTTGTTGATCTTGAAAATAGAAGATTTTTTTTTAGAGCAGAGATAAATGGAGATATTTCAGTTAGCTGTATAGAAGAAAAATTATCAAAAAAATTAGGATATGAAGCTAATATATATCTCTCTCAAAGAAAAAGAAAAAATATAGTTATAATGTGTACTAAAGAAGCCCATGCGTTGGGTGATATACTTATAAAACATTATAGTAATGAATTGAATGCAAATATACTTGCAATATTGTCAAACTATGAAATACTAAGTAGTTTGGTAGAAAAATTTGATATTCCATATCATTTTATTCCAAACGAAGGTTTAAGTAGGGCCGAACATGAAGAAAAAATTCTCCATGTTCTTAAAAACTATGATATAAATTACATAGTTCTTGCAAAATATATGAGGATACTTACTCCTGAATTTGTTAAAAACTATCCAAATAAAATCATAAATATTCACCACTCTTTTTTGCCAGCATTTATAGGAGCAAATCCTTATAAACAAGCCTATAATAGAGGTGTAAAAATAATAGGCGCAACAGCTCATATGGTAAACGACAACCTTGACGAAGGTCCGATAATATCCCAAGATATCATAAGAGTTGATCATACTTATAGTTGGAGAGATATGCAAAAAGCTGGAAAAAATGTAGAAAAAACAGTTTTATCAAATGCACTTACTCTTGCACTTGAAGATAAGGTGTTTATAAATGGAAATAAAACTATAATTTTTTAGGATTTTAATGAAAAGATATATTTTAAATGTAAGTTATGTAAATAATGTTTAACATAGTTTTAGTTAATCCTCAAATTCCTCAAAATACTGGAAGTATAGGTAGAATATGTGTTAATACAGGCTCAAAACTTCATATTGTAAAACCAATAGGTTTTGATATTACTGAAAAAGCGGTAAGAAGAGCAGGGCTTGATTATTGGCAGTTACTTGATTTGAGGATATGGGACAGCCTTGATGAATTTTATAATGCAAATAAAGATTTTCAAGAAAGATTTTTTTATGCTACTACTAAAACCAAAGATTTGTATTTTAACAAAGAATTTAAAAGGGGTGATTTCTTATTTTTTGGCAGTGAAACAAAAGGAATTCCAGTGGAATTTATGAGGAAAAACTGGAAAAATACTATGACTATACCAATGGGTAAAAATGGCAGAAGTTTAAATCTTTCTGTTAGTGTCGGTATTGTTTTGTATGAAGCAATTAAACAAAATTTTATTGATTTTAGTACTTTTTAAGCAATATTATACCTTGAATTCAGTATAATAGATGCTTTTTATACTATTGTGTGCATTTTGGCACATTACATTATAAAATGATACTTATTGCAAGGGAGCATAATAAAGCATGACCGCAAAAAAACTTTATCAAACATTAGAAGAGCTGTTTAGTGGAAGAAAAAAAGATTTTGTAACTTATGCAGAAGTTATGAGTTTATTTGAAAAACAGCCAACTGCTTCAAATGCAAAAAAGATATTATCCTTTTTAAAAAAATATAGTGTAACTCTGATAACTTCAGCAGAACTTGCCAAAAATAGAAATATAGAAGAGGCAAAAAAGAAAGCAATTGATAGAAAAAAGGTACAAGATAAAGCTTTAGAAGAAGAGTTTGACTTAGCAAGTGAAAAAGAACTTCTTGAATGGAGCAGAAGCGACAGTCCGGTTAGAATGTATCTAAGAGAGATGGGTAAGATAAATCTTTTAACCAAAGATGAAGAGATAGACATAAGCAAACAGATTGAATTTGGTGAAGATATCATCATAGATGCCTTTTGTTCTGTTCCTTATCTAATAGACTTCATACTTGATTATAAAGAGCCTCTTATCAACAGAGAAAGAAGAGTAAAAGAGTTATTTAGAAGCTTTGATGATGATGATAGCGAAGATGATGATGACAGTGATATTGAAGTATCTAAGCCAAAAAAAACAAATATAAAAATTTTAAAAAGAACAGAAAAAGTACAAGGAAGCTTCAAGCTTCTTGAAAAGGCAAAAAAAGATTGGATGAGAGCGACAGCAAAGCCACTGCTGAGTGATGCTACCGAGGAGCAAAAACTTCACTATGATTTAATCCTTTCTTTTAAAAAGAAGATACTAAAAGAAAGACTATTGGAGCTTGGCCCTACAAGTAAATTGATTAATCAGCTTGTTAAGTCCATGGAGACAGTTTTAAAAAGTGATGATGAGTTTGATAAAGAGTTAAAAAGATTAGAGTATAAACTACCTCTATTTAATGATACTCTTAAAGAAAATCATAAAAAAATACTTTCTAAGATTACTATAATGAATAAAGAAGATATTGCTAACTCAGTTCCTGAGACCACCATGGTATCAACTTATGTGGAGATAAAAAAACTCTTTAAAACAAAAGAGGCAAGCAAGAACAGTTTTAATTTAGATCCTAATATTTTAAAAGAGATAATAGAGCAGATAAAAAGAGGTAAAAAAATAGCTGATAATGCTAAGTTCAAAATGGCAAAAAGCAACCTTAGACTTGTCGTATCCATCGCTAAAAGATATACAAACAGAGGTCTTCCTTTTCTTGATCTTATCCAAGAAGGTAATATCGGTCTTATGAAGGCAGTTGATAAGTTTGAATATAAAAAAGGATATAAATTCTCTACCTATGCAACATGGTGGATAAGACAGGCAATAAGCAGAGCCATAGCAGATCAAGCCAGAACCATAAGAATACCGATACACATGATAGAAACCATAAATAGAATCAATAAAATCATAAGAAAACATATCCAAGAAAATGGAAAAGAACCCGGAGTTGATGATATTGCAGAAGAGGTAGGTCTTAGTGTTGACAAAGTAAAAAATGTCATCAAGATAACAAAAGAGCCTATCAGTCTTGAAGCTCCAATAGGAAACGAAGAGGATGGAAGATTTGGTGACTTTGTAGAAGATAAAAGCTCTATCTCTCCTATGGATTTTATGCTAAAAGCTGATCTTAAAAATCAAATTGATGATGTACTTTCTCAACTAAATGAGAGAGAAAAAGCTGTTATCAGGATGAGATTTGGTCTTTTAGATGATGAGAGTGATAGAACTCTTGAAGAGATAGGGAAAGAGCTTAGTGTTACAAGAGAGAGAGTAAGACAAATAGAAAGTAGTGCTATTAAAAAACTAAAACATCCGAAAGTCGGAAGAAAACTTAAAAAATATATTGGTGAGTAAAAGTATTTCATATTGAAATACTTTTACTATAAAATTTAAAATTATTATAAAATCTTTTTATGAAATTTTTATTACTTATAATTCCACTTCTACTACAAGCTTTAACATTTAAGGTTGCTTCTTATAATGTAGAAAACTTATTTGATATGCATTATAGCGGACATGAATATATAGAATATATTCCAAATTCCAAGTTTGGGTGGAATAAAATTACTTATCAAAAAAAACTTCAAAATATCTCAAAAGTTATATACGATCTTAATGCCGATATAATTGGTCTTGAAGAGATTGAGAGCAAACAAGCTTTGCTTGATCTTAGAAAATTTATAAAAAAACGGGGTTTGGAGTATAAATATTTTGCAATAGCAGACAAAAAAGATTCAACAGTCAAAGTAGCCATTTTATCAAGATATCAAATCACGAAAACAAGAGAAATAAAAGTATCTTATCTTAATAAGTATAGAGATATCCTTGAAGTGCATTTGCTTATAGGTGGTAGAAAACTAATAATTTTTGTAAATCACTGGAAGTCTAAAAGCGGACCGGAAAGTGAAAGGATAAAATACGCAAAAGCATTAAAAAAGAGACTCTCTGTTATTCCAAAAAATAAAGATTATATAGTTTTAGGTGACTTTAACTCAAATTATAATGAATATGTCACGATAAGACACAATAAAAAACTCAATAACACAAGAGGCAAAACTGGTATCAATGATATTTTACAAACCAAAATAGATGGAAAAATGGCAACAAAAAATGATGTAAAAGCAAACTGCAATCTTTTATATAATCTATGGATGGACTTACCTTTAGGTCAAAGATATTCATATATATATCATGGTGAAAAAGATACTATAGACAATATCTTGATACCTTGTTCAATGTTAAAAAAGAATTCAATATCGTATATACAAAATTCTTTTAATGTTTTTAAGCCACCGTATCTTTTTAAAAATGGATTGATAAAAAGGTGGGAGAGAAGATATGGTTATGGAAAATTTACAGGTATTGGTTATTCGGATCACTTGCCAATATATGCATTTTTTACCACAGATAAGAAATATAAAAATTTTCCGATTAAAAAAGCTATTAAACCTTATGAGTCGGCAACTATAAATTCGCTCTATGTGATAAAAGTTCTTAAAAAACCGTTAATGATTAAACGAGCTGTTGTTATACAAAAGGATAAAATAGGGTGCACTGTAAAGATATTGGGTGGTAGAGCAATTTATATTTATCATTTTAATAAACTCTTTAAAAAGGGGTATATGTATAATATAATTGTTAACTCTGTTAAAAATTATCATGGAAATTTTGAGATAAATTCTATAAAAGATGTTACTGAGATAAAAAAGGTTAATCATTTAAAAAAATATTATATTCGTTATAAAAATAATTTAGACTTATCCAAGAAAGAGTATTTGAATGAAATAATTTATAGATTACAAGGTATATACAAAAAAAGTTATTTATTTTACAGTAAAAAAAGAAAAATAAGAATTTATAACAAAATCAAAAATTTTTATATTAAAAACGGTAGATATTTAAAGCTTAAATTTGTTAGAATCATATCATATAAAAATGAACCGGAGATAATTTTGCACTATAAAAGGAATGTGATTTAATGATGGATTATATAATGACTGTATTGTTTGTGCTTTTTATGATTTTTTTAATTAGAGGGTTTATGATTCAGTCATCAAAAAAACACAGAGATAGAATTAACAAAAAATAAATCTATTTTTAGATAAAATACCGCTTATAAATTTTCTAAAAAGGTTTTTTGATGCTTAAACCATTATTGATAGAAGTTGGTGTAGAGGAGCTCCCTGCTATACCTTTTTTAAAGGAGTTGCCAAATATTGATAGAAAGTGGAGCGAGATATTGCAAAGAAATCATCTTCTTTGTGAATTTAATTTTTATTATACTCCAAGAAGATTGGTTCTTTGGCATAGAGAATTTCCAACAAAACAGCCTGATTCTACAGAAGAATTTTTTGGTGCTCCTTTATCTATCGCATATAAAGATAAAAAACCAACACAGGCAGCCTTTTCTTTTGCAAAAAAATGCAATATTGGTATAGAAGAATTACAAACAACAATCAAAAACGGTAAAGAAGTTTTATACTATAAAAAATCAGTAAATGGTAAAAAATCAAATAAACTCATAGGCGATATGCTGCATTTATTTTTAAAATCTTTAAATTTTGGCAAATCGATGAGATGGGGATCTTTTGAAGAAAGTTTTATAAGACCCATTAGGTGGATTGCTGTTATGATAGGTGATGAAAAAGTGTCATTTAATATATATGGAGTTAGTTCCAATACTTTTTCTTATCCTCACAGAAGCCTCTCTTATGAGCCTTTTAGCTTTGATTTTGCGGGCGGGTATTTTTGCAAACTTGATAAAAACGGTGTTGTCTTATATCAAGATGAGAGGAAAAAGAGCATCTTGGAGCAATTTAATAAATTGGAAAATGAAAATAATATTCAAATTGAAATAGATAATGGCTTACTTGATGAAATCGTTACAATTACAGAAAATCCAACTGCACTTCTTGGTAAATTTGATGAAGATTTTTTAAAACTTCCAAGTGAAGTTATAATAACATCGATGAAAGAGCACCAAAGATATTTTCCAGTTTTTAAAGATAATACTCTATCTAATTATTTTGTAGTGGTATCCAATGCAATTACAAATGACTTTTCTCTTATCGTGAAAGGAAATGAAAAAGTTTTACGAGCAAGACTTAGTGATGCTTTGTTTTTTTATGGTAATGATTTGAAAAATAAGTTGAGTTACGAGGGATTGAAAGATGTAGTTTTTATGCAGGGATTAGGATCAATTTATGATAAAGAAATAAGAGAATCTTATATAGCACAATATCTTTTATCTAAGTATAAAATGAGATTTTCAAGTACTGATATTGAAAAAATTAAAAAACTTTTAACAAGAGCCATTATGCTCAGTAAAGCTGACTTACTAAGTGAAATGGTATATGAATTTACTGAACTTCAAGGCGTTATGGGATATTATTATGCGAAAGCTATGGGAGAAAATGAGGAAGTTTATACTGCCCTAAAAGAACAATATTTGCCAAATAGTGAAACAAGTCCTGTTCCAAAGAGTATTTTTAGCTCTATTGTAGCACTTTCTTACAAGCTTGATACTATTTTTGCTCTTTATAATATAGGAAAAATCCCAACAGGCAATAAAGATCCTTTTGGATTGAGAAGAGCGGCTAATGGAGTACTTAAGATAATTTTGGATAAAAATTTAGAATTTGATATTTTGCAAATTATCAATGATTTATCTACAAATTACCCTAATATTAATAAAAAAGCGGTAGAAGAATTTTTTCTTGAAAGATTGTATCAATTTTTTGAAGCAAATCCATCAGTATTAAAATCCGTTTTACAAAGCGGAGAGAGAAATGTTTGTATTATATCTCAAAAGGTAATCGCACTTGATAAAATAGTTTCAAGCAGTGATTTTAAAGAAGTATTTACTACATTTAAAAGAGTTTCAAATATTGTTAAAGATATAGATACTGATAAACAGCTTGTGGTAGATGAAGAATTATTCGAAAAAAATGAAGAAAAGGAATTATACAAAAAATATAACAGTGTAAAAAATAGAGATTTTGGTAACTTTGAAGAGCGACTCGAAAACCTTTTTTCTCTAAAATCTGATATTGATAACTTTTTTGATAATGTTATGGTAAATGTAGATGATATAAATATAAAAACAAATAGAAAAAATCTTATCGCATCTATATATAAAACTTTTAAAGAAATTGCTGATATAAAAGAGATAACAGTATAGAATTTATTTGTTGTTGTATTGTTCTGTTAGTCTCTTGATTTTCTTAAAGTTACCATATCCAAAGCAGCTTTTTGCATCACAGCTTAGAAAATGATTGCTTTTTACAACTTCTTTTAATAAAAAAGGATAGTGCATGGCATCTATTTTTTTTGCATATTTTAAAAGATTTCTTTTTGAACTTTTTATGGCTATAATACCTTTTTTCTCCATCAGATAGTCGATTGTTATTTGTGAATTTATCAATGGATTGTTGAGGATTGTATAAAAATATTTTTTTATGGCTTTAGTAGCAATATTTTGGTATTTTAAAGAACTTTGAAGTACTGACAGCCTCAATATATTTTGTATCATTATGGAAGCAGGAGAAGTATAATCACTATCATCTGTACCTGACTTGACTTTAAATTTCCCACCTAAATACCAAGTATTATTTATATAAAATTTTCTAATTGCAATTTTGGTTAAAAGGTTTGCATTTTTTAAATATTTTTTATCAAAAGTTTTTTCATAGGCAAAAAGTAGTGTATTTATTAAAAATGCATAATCCTCAAGTATTCCGTTTTGCTTTGAATGAGCAAAAATTCTTTGATGAAAAAGAGAACCATTTTTCTTTTGCAACAAATATATCAACTTATTTAATGACACAAGAGCTTCTTTTTTATATTTTTTGTCCAATGATGAAGCAGATAATTTTGCTTTTATTATCAAGCTGTTCCAAGAGGTTAGTATTTTTTTATCAATAAAGGGAAATTCTCTTTTTTCTCTTATTTGCAAAAGAATTTTTTTAAATAATTTATAATTTTTTGGTTTTTGAGATTTTGTAATTTTTGCCAAAGCAAATACAGAATCATAATTGCCATCTGCTTGAATATCTATATATTTCAATAAATTTTTTGCATTTTTTGCATTAAAACCATTTTTAAGAAGAATTTTTAGTACATTTTTATATTTATATAGATAATACATTCCCTCGCCATTGCTACTGTCTGCGCTGCTTGCACTAAAATAGAGTGATTCTTTACTTTGAAAATGTTTATCAAATTCTTTTAAAGTATTAATCACTATATTTTTATATTTTATTTTTTTTGTAATATTGTATGCTTTTACATAAAGAGGTATCAACTCAGCATTTGAATAAAGCATTTTTTCAAAGTGAGGATAAAGCCATGCTCTATCTGTTGTATATCTAAAAAATCCACCGCCTATTTGGTCATATATACTGCCATTACTCATTGCTTTAAGAGTTGATAATGCCATTTTTAATGCTTTTTTGCTACCATTTAATTTATAAATAGTAAATAGCAATCTTATAGTGGAAGCTTTAGGATATTTTGCTTTTTTACCAAATCCTTTGTATTTGTTATCAAATACAAGAGAAAGTTTTTTTATACTATTTTGAATAATATTAATATTTGATATATCTTTCTTCTTTTTGATATCATTTTTTAAAGTTTTTATTTTTTTATTTATCAGTTTCTTATCTTTGTAAGCCTTACCCAAGTATGAAACTATATATTCCATTCCTTTTGAGCCATAGGCATTTACAGCCGGTATATAAGTGCTTATAAAAAATGGTTTTTTATTTTCACTCATAAAAATATTTAAAGGCCATCCTCCCCTTTTGCCATATACTCTTTGATATAATTTTTGATAATATTTATTAACATTGGGTAATTCTTCCATGTCAACTGCAATACAAACAAAATATTTATTTAATAATTTAGCAATTTTTGCGTTTGTAAAAGATTCTTTTTCCATAACATGACACCAGTGACAGGTACTATAGCCTATGCTTAAAAATATAGGCTTATGCTCTTTTTTAGCTATTGCAAAAGCTTTTTTACCCCAAGGATACCAATCTACTGGGTTATAGAGATGTTGCTTTAGATATGGTGAGCTTTGTCCTAAAAGGTGGTTTGGTTTCTGTGCTTGTAGAAATATCTGAGAAATTATAAAAATTATAAAAATTTTCTTCATTTTAATTTTAGATATATTTTTTTCATTATGGGTACAGTTATATTTAAATTTTTAGCCTCTTTTACTATGTATCCACACAGTGCTTCAAGCTCCGTTTTTTTACCTTTTTCAAAATCAAGTTGCATTGAAGTTTTAGAGTTGTAAGGTATATTTTTAGCTTGTAATATGATTTTTTCTATATTTTTATTTTCAAGAGGTATCCCCTTTTCATTTGCTACATTTTTGATCTCTGTTAAAACTTCTTCCAACTCTTCTAAATGATTTTTAACTATATATCCCATAGGCTTCTTATAATATGATGTTAAAGATGCATAAGCGCTAATGAGAAGATATTTTTTCCAAGTTTCAAATTCAATATCATCAGTTAATCTATTTTTTAATTTGGCATTATCAAATAATTTTTTTATATTTGCCAAACTTTCCAATGAGAATTCAGTGGTACCGAATATAAGATTAAAAACTCCTCCATATTTTTTTATAATACCGGGAGATGTTATGTTAGACAGTATGTATATACAGCCATTTAGCACCTTTGCTTCTTTATAGATTTCTTTTATCTCTTTATCATGTCCTACACCATTTAAAAGAGGTAACAAGACAGTTTTTCTTGATATATTTGAATTTATTAACTCTAATGCATGAAGCAAGTCATAACTTTTTACAGCAATAATTATAAAATCAAATATTCCTAAATTTTTAGGGTTATCGGTAATAAAATCAGGCTTTATCGTATATTCTTCATTCTCATCTATAAGTTTAAGTCCATTTTTTTTGATAGTTTCAAGTTGCCTGCCCCTAGTTATAAAAGTTATCTCATCTTTACCACTTAGTTTTAGCTTTGCACCGATATATCCTCCAAC